>CAJFPI010000119.1 GCA_904398675.1 uncultured Oscillospiraceae bacterium | reverse complement strand
TATATCCAGGCGCTGTGGGCAGAGGCGGAGGCCGCTCTCAGCCGGGGCGAGGGGCTGGAGACCCACGACGTGTCCCCCGCCATCTTCTGGAACCCGGTGCAGGGGGAGCTGTACGCCGTCGCCTTCCAGCCTGTCCAGCGGATCGATCCGGAGCAGGAGGAGGACGACGGGGCGCAGATGTTTCCGCTGGAATAGCTGCGGCGGCAGCCTGCCCGCCCACAGCGCCCATTGCTTAAAAATTTTCCTGAAAATTTTGGAACAGGCGCGGAACCTTTGCCCCCCGTCCTGCGTCTATTATAAGAAAGGGATACGGACAGGCGGTGCGTCTGTCCGTATCCGGCGTGGAGCGGTTGTTTCATCCCGGATCGTGTGGTGCGGGATGTGTATGCTACAGGAGGCGTATCTATGCTGGAGGAGAAGAGCTGCAGCCGGCGGCGGTCAGGGCGGTGGATCGCGGCAGTGCTGGCGGTGCTGGTGGTGGCCGGAGCCGCCGCGGCAGGCGGCTATGCCTATTACAGAACCCGCACCATCCCCCTGTCTTCAGAGGAGCTGGCGCAGTGGGAGGAACGGCTGATCAGTCCCCAGTGGTGCGGTTTTTCGCTCCATCTCTACAGCGATCTCACGCACCTGAACCTGGATCAGCTGCTCAGGGGAGGCGGCGGACCTGTCCGGGAGCCCACGGCGGAGGAGAAGTCGGCTTTTCTCGCCGCCGGCGGCACGCAGGAGGCGGGGATGCGCTGCCTGGCTGTGTCCGAGGCCGAGCTGGACAGCTTTCTTCTGGAGATGACCGGCCAGCCTCTGGCTACCTGGCGGGACACGCTCTCCGACTGGACCTATCTCCCCGACAGCGGCACATACTGCCGCGCTGACACCCCGCCGGAGGAGCGGACATCCCTCACGGTTACCGCCGGAACCAGGACCGGAGACACCCTGGTCCTCTCCCTCTCCCGCAGCGGCGTGCCTGCGGCAGTGGGCGGCACGGTGCTGACAGTGAAGGACGGGAAGGTGCAGAGCCACACCAATGACCAGTATAACGCCGTGGAGGCCATGGCCCTGGAGCTCATTAACCAGCAGCGCCATGCGCTGGAGGAGGCCGGGGCCGTGGTGAAGGCGTCCTACCTCTCCCGGCTGCAGTGCGTGGACTGGCGGGATGACGGCTACTACCTCTGGACCCTGGATTACCGCATCCTGCCCGAGGATCGGAACACCGTGCCCTCCCTCGGCTCCATCACCACCTATAACGGCTGGCTCTCCGCCGAGGATGAGCGGGGCGTTCCCCTTTTCATCGTAAAGTCGGATGACAGCGGCCGCTTTGTCCTCATGGACACCCTCTACACCAAGGAGATGACGGTGGCGGACTGGAACCAGTATGTGGACTATGTGCTGGAGCTGGGCATGACAGTGGATCTCAGCAGCGGATGGCCCGCGGCCACCGCCTCCCTTCTCCGCTCCATCTCTGCGGGCAACGACGGGTGGGCCACGCAAATGGAGGGCGTTGTCTCCGGCTATCTTCTCTCTTATGGGGACACACTGGAAAACTGGGAGATCCTCTCGGAGACGCAGGCCGCGGACAGCGGCCATATCACAGAGTATGCCCTCGTTTCAGCAACCCCCGAGGGGCAGAACCGGCAATATACGCTGCTATTGGGCCGCGGTCTTTATACCGACACCCAGGATGTCCGCCCCCTTTCGCTTTGGCAGGTGGTGGGCTGCCGGTCCGATGGCGCGCCGCTGGCCCAGCAGCGCGCCGGCAACGGCCGCAGCCAGACCATGGAGCTGGCCGTGGGGGAGGAGACGATGCTCTGCTACCTTGCAGAGGGGGGCGGCAGCTACGGCGACTACGCCTGGAGCCTCTACCTTCCGGAATCCTGGAAACAGGACGGCAGCCGCTGGTATCCTGACAGCAGCCGGCTCAACGCCTACCTGGAGGTCCGTCCCCATGACAGCGGCTACACCGCCGCCGCATTTTACACCTCGTTTGTCGACGCCTATACCCAGGTGGAGACCAACTACCGCTGGGGCGGCACCACAGCCTGGGCCAAGGGGTACAGCGGCAGACACCAGCTGACGGAGGCCTATTGGTTCGAGACGGAAACCGGGGGCTATGAGGTCATGTGGACCTACCCCGACGGCAGCGGCCTGACCGGCCTGTTCACCGCTGTGGCCCAGACCTTCCAGGCCGATGGCAGCGACGTCCCCATGGATCTGGGGGAGCGACCGCAGGAGCCCCTGGTCATCTACCGCACGGCGGCGGATCCGGCGGACACCTGGCTGGTGCTGGACAACCTCACCGCCTGGCGGCTGTCCGATTTTTACGCCCCCTATCTGGAGCAGACGGGCTATGACGCCGCCCTCACCGACACCAGATGGGTCTGCACGCTCCCCGGCAGCGGCGGGACATCCATCGAGCTCTTCTTCGACAACGCCCGGCAGACCGTCTCCCCGCCGGCCGACCCGGACAGCGGCGCCTACCAGGGGGACGACGGCCAGTGGTACAGGGACCTGCCCCTGTGGCTGGCGGCGGAGCACGACGGGGACCGGATCCTCTCGGTGCGGATCTTTTCCTACCCCTATGCGTCCTCCCCCTCCGACGGCCTGCTCCAGACCATGGACGCGGCCCTCAGCAGTACCGGCTGGGCGGTGGACGGGAACCTGGATCCCGCCACCAACACCATCACAGTCAAAAATCCATAAGGAACCTATAAAAAGCCCCGGAGAATGTCCTCCGAGGCTTTTTGGCTATGTTCCGTCTCCAATACCAAGACGCACGGGCCCGCCCATAGTTTCACAGGCCGTTGGTTTTGCGGTCACTGCTGGCAAGCGGGTCTTCACCATGTGATGCAGCTGCGGTCGATCTCCGCGACCGTGTGGACGCCGCACATGGCCATGGTATCCACCAGCTCCGCCTTGAGCCGCCTTACATAGAGGGCCACGCCCTCCGCTCCGCCGCCATAGAGGGCGGGGACAAAGGGACGGCCGATCAGCACGCCGTGGGCGCCCAGGGCCAGGGCCTTGAACACGTCCATCCCCGTACGGATGCCGCCGTCCACCAGGATCGTCAGCTCCCGGCCCACCGCGTCGGCGATGGCGGGCAGCACCTCCGCCGTGGCGGGGCACTGGTCCAGCACCCGCCCGCCGTGGTTGGAGACCACAATGGCCTTGGCCCCGGCGGCTGCGGCCTTCTCCGCGCCCCGTACCGTCATGATCCCCTTCAGGATAAAGGGCAGATCCCCGCAGGCTGCCACCACCTCCCGCAGCTCCTCCACCGTCTTGCTGCCGGCGGGGGGCGTCAGATTCTGGAGGAAGGGCAGGCCCGCCGCGTCGATGTCCATGGCAATGGCGGCGGGGCCGGCGGCCTTGGCCATCTCCAGCTTTTGGAGAAGGGTGTCCCGGTCCCAGGGCTTGACGGTGGGAATGCCCGCGCCGCCGCTGCGGCGGATGGCGGCACAGGCCCCCTCAAACACCCGGGGATCCGTGCCGTCGCCGGTGAAGGCGGCAATGCCCTCCTCCGCGCAGGCCGGCACCAGGATATTGTTATAGGAGAGATCATCGTGCTTGTCCCCGTAGTGGAGTTTCAGCGCGCCGATGGGGGCGGCGAAAAAGGGGGCTGCAAAGCGGCGGCCCAGCAGCGTTACCGACGGGTCCGCCGGCTTGTTCTCGCAAATCGTGTCCAGATTCACCAGGACCTCCTGCCACTTCTGATAGTTGCGGATGGCGCCGGTGCCCAGGCCCTTGGCCCCGGGCCCGGGCATGGTGTTCCGGCAGGCCAGGCCGTTGCACACAGGGCATGCCTTGCAGTAGGGGCCGACGCAGGTCCGGGCGGCGGCCAGCACTTCCTCATAGGTCATGGATGTCTCCTCCTCATCTCTCACATGGCTTGTCCGGCAGCTCTGCCGCCGGATGTGAAACCATTTTAGCGAAAAGTCCTCTTTCTTGCAAGAGGCGGCGGCACTTTTCCCTTTATCCTGCGTCTTTAGAAATAGAACCCCCAATTTTGAAAGGAGGAAGATGGATGAAAGCCCTGCGTAAACTGCGTGTCTTTGCTCTGCTCCTTGCCCTTGCAATGCTGCTTGCCGCCTGCGGCGCCTCCGGCGGCTCGGACAACTCAACCGCTGCCGATGCCGGCGATGGAAACTCCAGCAGTACCGGCGGCTGGTCCGACAGCGCCATGCCGGAGGCGGGCGGCGCCGCTGAGGGCGGGGACGAGGCGGACATGGACGCGCCCAAGAAAATCTACACCGGCTATATCGAGGCGGAGACCACCGATTTTGAGACTGCCCAGCAGTCTCTTGCGGATATGGTGGACGGGGCGGAGGGCTATTTCTCCAACCGCAGCGTCTCCAACCGGGGCGCCTACCGGTACGGGGAGTACACCATCCGGGTCCCTGCGGACCAATTTCAGTCCTTTCTCTCCCAGGTGGGGGAGAGCCTCCACGTGACCTACCAGACCGACAGCGAGGAGGATGTGTCCGAGGTCTACTACGACATCGAGGGGCGCCTGGCCACCCAGCGCACCAAGCTCCAGCGGCTCCAGGACCTCCTCAGCCAGGCGGAGGACATGGCGGACATCATCACCATTGAAAGCGCCATCAGCGAGACGGAGCTGGCCATTGAGGAGCTGTCCGGCAGTCTCCAGAGCTATGACAACCGCATCGAATACGCCACCATCACGCTGTATCTCCAGGAGGTCTACCGCCTCTCCGGCAGCGAGGAGCCGGTGACCACCCTGGGCGGGCGGCTGAAGGAGGCCTTTATAGGGGGCCTGCGGAACGTGGGCAGCGCTCTGGAGGAAATCGCGGTCTGGCTGGTCTACAACTGGGTGTGGCTGGTGCTGCTGGCGGCTATGGCGGCTGGCGTGGTGACGCTGGTCCGCCGGCGGAGACGGCGGCGGCAGCTCCCCGGCGATGGGGAGGAGGGGCAGTGAGATGCCGCGCCCCAGATCCCTGAAAAAATGGCTGTGGCTGGGAATCCTTCTCCTGGCGGCGGTTGTCCTTCTCCTCCTCACCCGCCGGGGGCTGCGGCCCTTCCGGGACCTGGAGGCGGCGGACCTGATCGCCGTCTCCGTGGAGCTTTTGCCGCCGGACGTGACGGTGACCCTGGACGCGGCGGAGCGGGAGGAGCTGGCCGGGCTGCTGCGGGAGGTGGTGATCTACCAGCGGGATGACGCCATCACGGAGTATGCCGGGCAGAGTGTGATCTTCACCCTGGCGCTGGCGGACGGCAGCACCCGCACCGTGGTTGCCTTTAACCCCTTCCTGGTGCTGGACGATGTGAGCTACCGCACGGAATATGCGCCCTGCGAGGCTCTCAACGCCTTTGCCAACAGCCTGCTGGAACCCCATGGGGCGGGAGGATGAAGAGATGAAAAAGTGGATTCGGCGCATCCTCCTGGCCGCCGCAGCCCCGTGGCTGGTCATGGGGATCATCGACTTCTCCCTGGTCTGCCGTTTTGAGCGCCCCCTGTTCTGCATTCTGGACAGCGAGACCGCCGCGGACGACGGCGGCTCCGGGACCTACCGTGGCCTTGGCTACGCCTTTGCCATCACGGGCCGTTTCCTGCCGGAGGAGCAAGACCCCGGCGTGACGGCCTACGAGGCATGGATTTTTCACATCCCTGTGCTGCCCGGCGCCAGGACATAGACTGTTCCACCACCGGAGATATGATTTGGCCGCCGGAAAAGCCCTGCTGGGGCTTTTCCGGCGGCCTGGGCTGTCAAAAAACCTGTTAGCCTTTTTCGGCAGTCTGATGCCGGGCGGGGGAGTACCTCCCGCTTTTCTTTTGCCCCGGGATGTGGTATACTGATGCCACTGCGGATGGGAAGGATGTGATGGATATGACGCGGGAGGAGCTGCTGGACAAGGCCAATTCCCTCCCCCTGGCCCCGGGGGTCTACCTGATGAAAAACGGGGAGAGGGACGTCATCTATGTGGGCAAGGCCAAGCGGCTGAAAAACCGGGTGAGCCAGTATTTCCAGGGCGGCAGCGGCCACAACTACAAGACCCATGTAATGGTGGGCCAGGTGGATGACTTCGACACCATTGTGGTCCGCTCGGAGTTTGAGGCCCTGGTGTTGGAAAACGCCCTCATCAAGCAGTACATGCCCCGGTACAACATTCTTCTCAAGGACAGCAAGGGCTACCCCTTTGTCCGCCTCTCCAGCGAGCGGTATCCCCGGTTCTCCCTGATCAACAAAAAGGAGAAGGACAACGCCCGGTACTTCGGCCCCTTCGGTGGGCGGTATGAGACCCGGGCGGCCCTGGACGCCATCGCCGCGGCCCTGAAACTCCCCACCTGCAGCAAGCGGTTTCCCCGGGACATTGGGAAGGAGCGGCCCTGCCTCAACCACCATATGGGCCGGTGCGACGCCTTCTGCCGGGGCGCGCCGGACGACGAGGAGTACCGCCGCAGGATCGAGCAGGCCGTTTTGCTGCTGACCGGCAAGCTGGGGGACGTTGTCCATGCCCTGGAAAAGGAGATGGAGGAGGCGGCAGAGCAGCTCCAGTTTGAGCGGGCGGCGGAGCTGCGGGACCGCATCCGTGCCATCGAGACCCTGGGCAAGCGGCAGCGGGTGGTGGCGGGCGCCTGCGCCGACACCGACGTGTGGGGCCTTTACCGGGAGGCCAAATGCTGCTACGCCGTGCTCCACTACGAGCAGGGGCAGCTGGTCTACCGGGAGGCCTCCCTCTTCCAGGCCCCGGCCAACGAGGAGCCGCCGGAAATGCTGGCGGCGCTGCTGCTGCAGTACTACGGCGGGCGAAATGTGCTGCCCCGGGAGATCCTGCTGCCCTTTGAAATCGAGGATATGGACGTATTCGCCCAGATGCTCTGCGAGGCCGCCGGGTACAAGGTCCATGTCCGCTGCCCCCAGCGGGGGGAGAAGGCGGAGCTTTTGGACATGGCCCTGCGCAACGCCAGGGAGGAGGCGGAGCGGGTCACTACCCGGGAGGAGCGGGTGGACCGGACGCTGGAGCTCTTTGCCAGGATGGCGGGGCTCCCCCAGGTCCCGGAGCGGATGGAGGCCTACGACATCTCCAACACCGGCAGCAGCGACATTGTGGCCTCCATGACCGTATTCCAGGGCGCCCGGCCCGCCAAGAGCCAATACCGCCATTTCCGAATCAAGGAGCTGGAGGGCCACCCGGACGACTACCGCTCCATGCAGGAGGTACTGCGCCGCCGGCTCCAGCGGTATGCGGATGGGGACGAGAAATTCTCCCCCCTGCCCGACGTCTTTCTCATTGACGGCGGCGCTGCCCACGCCGAGGCGGCCCAGGCGGTGATTGCGGGGGAGTTCCACCTTCAGACGCCCATCCTGGGCATGGTGAAGGACGGCCGCCACCGCACCCGGGCCTTGGTGACGCCGGAGGGCCGGGAAATCGGCATCCAGCAGAACCCGGCGGTCTTTGCCATGGTGGGCCGCATCCAGGAGGAGACCCACCGCTTTGCCATCACCTTCCACCGCCAGAGCCACGCCAAGGGGGTGCGCCGGTCGGCCCTGGACCAGATCCCCGGGGTGGGGGAGGTCCGGCGGCAGGCCCTGCTCAAGCACTTCGGCAGCGTGAAGGCCATCCGGGAGGCCACGGAGGAGCAGCTCCGCTCGGTGGTGCCGAGAAACACGGCCCAGGCCGTCTACCAGCATTTTCATCAGGAGGAGGAATCTGCCCATGGATAAAAAAGCCCTGCGCCATGAGATGGCCCAGAAGAAAAAGGCCATGACCCCCCAGGAGATCGCCTGCTGCAGCGACGCCCTGGCCCGCAAGCTCTTTGCCCACCCCCTCTATCAGCAGGCGAAGAGCCTCTACTGCTACCTCTCCTATAACCAGGAGGTCCGCACCGCCCCCATTCTGGAGCAGGCCGTCCGGGAAGGGAAACGGGTGGCTGTCCCCAAGGTGCTGGACGGCGGCAGCCGGATGGCCTTCCTGTGGCTGAATGACCTCCAGGCCGTGGCCCCGGGCTACTACAATATCCCCGAGCCAATCGCCGACGGGCCGGAGGCCGACGATCCCGCCGCCCTTGTCATCATGCCGGGCCTGGCCTTTGACCGCACCGGCAACCGCATGGGCTACGGCGGCGGGTTCTATGACCGCTTTCTTGCCGAGCACCCAGGCCACCCCACCGTCGCCCTGTGCTACGATTTCCAGCTGGTGGACCACCTGGAGACTGAGGCCCACGACATCCCGGTGGATGCGGTGCTCTGGAGCGGGGAGGCCGCGCCGGAGACGGGGTTTCCCTCCCTGTCCCCCACCCCGGCGGTGCGGGAGGAACAGCTGCGGCGGTGGTTTGCCCTGTGGCTGACCAAAGAGGAGGACGATCTTTCCACCCTCTTTACGCCGGACGCGGTGTACACCGAGAGCTGGGGGCCGGAGTACCACGGCGCGGCGGCCATCCGCCACTGGCTGCGGGAGTGGTGCACCCGGGGGGAGGTGCTGCAGTGGGATCTGCTGACATTTTTCCACCGGGGAGATCAGACGACGGCCCAGTGGCTGTTCCACAGCCGCATGCATGACGGCAGCGAAACCCACTTTGAGGGGATGTCCCTGGTGACCTGGGACCCCTCGGGCCGCATGGCCGCTCTGAAGGAGTTTGGCTGCAATCTGGAGCGGTATGACCCCTACGCCCAGGGGCCGGAGCCCCGGTTCCGCAGGGAGACGACGGCCTGGTTCTGACAGCGGACCGTAAAAAGGACTGCCGTGTCGCCTCCCGCAGGCATGAAGAGAACACGAGTTATTTTCAGCCGCGGCATGCATCAAGCGGTAGCATCCTTCCACAAGAAAAGAGGACGGCGCAAGCCGTCCTCTTCTCTATTCTTCCGATTTGGATGGGGGGACCGGTCCCCCTGTTTCGGGACAGAGGCGCTCCGCCGTTCCATCGCCGCCGCGGCGGCAGCAGCGGACACAGCAGCGGCGGCCGCCGCCGCAGGTCTCCCGGTCTCCGCAGACCTCCACGTTCCCACCGGCGATGCGGAGGGACCGCCCCTCCACCAGGCACTGGGCCAGCTTGCGCCGGGCGGCGGCATAGATGGACTGGACCGTGGTCCGGGCCACCCCCATCTGGGCCGCCGCCTCCTCCTGCCGCAGGCCCTCGTAGTCCAAGAGCCGGAGCACCTCATACTCGTCCACGGCCAGCTCCACCGGCGGCAGCGCCCCGGCGGCGGAAAAAAACTCCGTCTGTCGAGGAAAGCCGCAGATCCGGCGGCACTTTTTGGGACGGGGCATCAGCTGCCGTGGTGGGGGCAGTGGTGCTCCCCATGGCCTCCGCAGCCCTCCGGGGTGCAGGCGTGGCCATGCTCATGGTCGTGGTGGGCGCAGCGCACCTCCGGGTCATACTGGAGATTCCCGGCCAAAAGGGCCTCCACCGCACGGTCCGCCTCGCCGGCGACGCCGCCGTAAATCACGATGCCCAGCCCCTCCAGGGCCGTCCGGGCGCCGCCGCCGATGCCGCCGCAGATCAGGGCGCTTACGCCGGCCTTCTGCAGAAATTCCGCCAGGGCGCTGTGGCCCGCCCCGTCGGTGTCCACCACAGCCGCCTGGGTCACTTTTCCATCGGCGGCGTCATAGATCTTGAACTGCCTGGTGTGGCCGAAGTGCTGAAAAATCTGGCCATCCTCGTATGTCACTGCAATTTTCATGATTCCATCCTCCTTTTCTGACTTATGTCAGATACTAGAGATAGTATAGCCCTATTTCCGACATATGTCAAGAATATATTGAAAAGATCACCCGCCTGGCGGTGCCATACGGGTGATCTTTTACTGTTTTTGTTTTACCGGGGGCTCTGCTCAGCTCTTTTTGGCGCCCCGCAGGAAGGAGAACCAGTAGGTAAAGCCAACGGCTGCGCCGCCGACGATGTTCCCCAGTGTCACCGGGATCAGATTGCCCAGGAGGTAGTTGCCCCAGGTGAGGCTCTCCACCGCCACGCCGGCGGCGGTGGCCGCCTCCACATAGGCGGCGTTGCCCTTGGCAAAGAGGCCCAGCATGCAGTATGTCATGTCGGCGATGGAGTGGTTAAAGCCACAGACCACAAAGAACATCACCGGCGCCCAGGCGCCGATAAACCGGCTGATGCCATCCTTGCCAGAGAGGCTCAGCAGCACGCCCACAGTCACCAGGATGTTGCAGAGGATGCCCATGAAAAAGGCGTTTTCAAAGGGCATGGTCATCTTGCCCACGGCCACCTTCATGGAGTAGGCCGCCAGAGCATTCTCCCCGGCGCTGAGCCAGCCGAACTGGGCGCAGATAAAGGACAGAGCCATGGAGCCCACGAAGTTTCCGATGTAGACGAAGAGCCAGTTGCGGAGCATGCCGCCCACGGTGGCCTTCTTCTCCAGGACGCTGATGGTAATGAGGGTGTTGCCGGTGAAGAGCTCCGCGCCCCCCACCACCACCATGCCCAGGCCAAAGGCGAACAGCAGCCCGGAGATCATCCGGATGGTGCTGTTGTTGTCCAGGCCGTAGGTGGCCATGTTGGTCACACAGGAGGGGAAACCGATCAGCAGCCCCGCCAGGATCCCCAGCAGCAGCATTTTGCTGATGGGGAGCTTTGCCTTGGCCGCGCCGGCGTTGGCGTAATTAGCGGTATTTTCCGCCGCTGTGAAAAGATTCATGTTCTTTCCTTCTTTCTATGTAAGACACGACAGATCAGCCCTGGGCACGCCGGGCCGCCTCCACCACATGGCCGATGAGCACGCTGGTGGTGACGGCGCCCACGCCGCCGGGGACAGGGGTGATGGCATCTACAATGGGCTCCACCTCGTCAAAGACCGCGTCGCCGGCAATGGCGCCCTTGCCGCCCTTGGCGTTGGGTTTCTCCGCGTCCCAGTTGATGGACACGTCAATGACGATCTGGCCGGGGCGCACATAGTCCTTGGTGAGGCTGCGGAGCACGCCGGCGGCGGAGATCAGGATATCCGCCTCCCGGGCCACGGCGGGTACATCCTTGGTGCGGGTGTGGCAGACGGTGACAGTGGCGTTTTTCCCCATGAGCATCATGGCCGCCGGCTTCCCGACCACCAGGCTCCGGCCGATGACCACCGCCTTTTTGCCGGTGCAGTCGATGCCGTAGTGGTCCAGGATCTCCATGCAGGCGGCGGGAGTGCAGGGGGCGAACCCCAGTTCCTTGCCCATAAAAATACCGGCGTTGGAGAGGTCCGTCATGCCGTCCACGTCCTTCCGGGGGTCCAGGCGGTTGCAGATCTCGTCCTGGTCCGCCTTCAGGTGCCCCGGCAGGGGGCGGAAGAGCAGCACGCCGTGGATCTTGTCGTTGGCGTTGATATCGTCGATGACCTGCAGGAGTGCCTCCTTGGTCACATCCTCCGGCAGCACGAACTTCTCCACCGCCACGCCCAAGGTCTCCGCCCGCTTGGTGGCACCCCGCTCATAGCTGAGGTCGTCCGGCCGCTCGCCGCAGCGGACGATGGCCAGGGTGGGCTGGACGCCCTTCTCCTTCAGCGCCTCGCAGGAGGCGATGATCCGGGCGTTGAGCTTTTCATTCACTTCTTTTCCTAACAGCAGCTTTGCCATAAGCATACATCCTCTTTCCTTGCAGTCTGATCCGCCGGGCTTACTGGAAAAAGCCGGCCTTCACGCTCTCGAAGATCCCGTCGGCCTTGGCGCCGTAGGTCTCCAGCATGCCAAGGCATTTGCGGTTCATCTCCTCTGCCTTCTCCCGGTTTTTCAGCGTCTTGGTGTTGATAAACACGTTGAGGGAGGCGGCCTGGAGGGCGCCCTTCACGCAGGCGGCGCCGCAGCCGGCATCGCTGACAGCCAGGCGGCTGCCCTTCTCGGCAAAGACGGCGATGGCGTCGATGGCCTCACAGCACAGCTCCATGATCTTCATGGGCACCTGGCAGGCCACCAGCGTGGCATCCTCCAGGATCTGCTCCCGGTTGGGGTCATCCTTGGGGATGCCGTAGGCCTTGGCCAGGGGGGCGAACCCCTCGGCGTCAGCGGCGATCTGGGCCAGCAGGTCCTTCTGCAGCTGATCGCACTTGGCCTTCAGCGCCAGGATCTCCGCCTCCACGTCGGCATACTTCTTCTTCCCCACCGTGAGGGAGCCCACCATGTTGCCAAGGGCCGTGCCGATGGCCGCCACCAGGGCGGAGGCACCGCCGCCGCCGGGCACCGGGGCGTTGGAGGCCAGAACAGTGACAAATTCCGTACAGGACGCATTTGCGAAATCCATAGATATTTCTCCTTATGTCTTTACTTGGGGGCGTCCGGCTCCACAAACACCAGAACGCCCTGATGGGTGTCCCCAGGCGGCGCAGTGCCGGCGGCCAGGGCCAGCTCCTCCACCGGCGCCCCGCCCCAGAAGGACGGCAGAAACCGGTCCGCCGGAATGCGGAAATAGAGGTGGGGGTGGCTGTGGGCGGGAAAATCCCGCTCCTGGGCCAGGAGCTCCCGCCACGGCCCGTCCAGGCTGCCATAGAGCCGGACAACAGCGCGCAGCGGCCGGTCCGTGGGATTCTCCGCCACCAGCAGCACATTCAGCGGCTGTCCCCGGCACACAGTGGTCTCCGCCGGGATCAAGGCGTGAAACCGCAGGGCATGCTCCGCCTCATCACCGATGGGGGCAGCCGGCGCAGACGCGGATCGGACATCCGCCGTTTGCGCTCCGCCCGCCGCCATCACAGGATCGGGCCGTTGTTTGACAAAACGGTTGGGGGACACGGGACACCTCCCTGCCGGTAAAAGCGGATCCGGCGGCGGAACCGCCGCCGGATCCTTTGTTACCGGGGAATCGTGATTAGAACAGGCCGGAGACCTTGCCGGTCTCGGTATCCACGTCGATGCGGCGATAGGCCGGATCGGAGCTGGTGCCGGGCATCATGGAGATGGTGCCCGCCATGGGACAGAGGAACTTGGCCCCGCCGTACTCCAGGATGTCCCGGATGGGCAGGCGCCAGCCCTTGGGCACGCCCT
This sequence comes from uncultured Oscillospiraceae bacterium, assembly GCA_904398675.1. Taxonomy (GTDB): domain Bacteria; phylum Bacillota; class Clostridia; order Oscillospirales; family Oscillospiraceae; genus CAJFPI01. The sequence continues at coordinate 1,149 of CAJFPI010000119.1, read as the reverse complement.
TCCAGGAGGGCTCGTGGCTCAGGGACAGGTGGGTCTTCACCATCATGGTGCAGTAGTCGGCGTACTTGGGATCAGACTCAAAGCGCTTGGCCTTCTCCAGGGCCAGGGGCGCCCAGTCCACGCCGTCTGCGCCGTAGACCTCCTTGGCGATGAGCTCCACGCGCTGGCGCAGAGGCATCTCCAGAGGATAGAGGAATTTGATCTGGTTGGACTCCTCGCAGGCGTCGATAACAGTCTCCGCCAGCTCGATGGCGCCCTCGCCGCCATAGCGCCAGTGGTTGGAAAGGGCGCAGCGGACGCCGTGCTCGGCACAGAGCTTGCGGATCAGGGCGATCTCAGCGTCGGTGTCGGTGTAGAACTGGTTGATGCACACCACCGGGACAATGCCGGACTTCTTGATGGTGTTCACATGGTGGAACAGGTTCTCGCAGCCCTTCACCAGGAGCTCCAGGTTCTCCTTGGTATACTCCTCGGGGAGAGGACGGCCGGCCACCACGGCCGGGCCGCCGCCGTGCATCTTCAGCGCGCGGATGGTGGCCACCAGCACGGAGACGTTGGGCGTCAGGCCGCTGAGGCGGCACTTCACGTTCCAGAACTTCTCAAAGCCGATGTCGGCAGCAAAGCCAGACTCGGTAACATGGTAATCAAAGAGCTTGAGGGCCAGGCGGTCGCCGATGACGGAGGACTGGCCGATGGCGATGTTGGCAAAGGGACCGGCGTGGACCAGCACAGGCTGATGCTCCACGGAGTAGCACATGGTGGGGTTGATGCAGTTGCGCATCCAGGCGGTCATGGCGCCGGCAACCTCCAGATCCTCGGTGGTGATGGGCTCGCCGCTGCGGCTGTATGCCACAACGATCTTGCCGATCCGCTCCCGCAGGTCCTTCAGATCCCGGGCCACGGAGAGGATGGCCATCAGCTCGCTGCCCACGGCGATGCCGAACTTGGACTCCATGAGATAGCCGTCCTTGGGGCCGCCGATACCCATAATGATATTCCGCAGGCCCTGGGCGCAGAAGTCCAGCACCCAGCCCATCTCAACCCGCTTGGGATCCACATCCAGGCGCTTGAGTCCCCGCTTTGCCAGCTGCTCGTCGTTGTAGTTGCGCTCGTGCTGCATGCGGGCGTTGAGGGCGACCATGGCCAGGT
>CAJFPI010000118.1 GCA_904398675.1 uncultured Oscillospiraceae bacterium | reverse complement strand
TTCTGATTCGAGGTGATGGGATGCTGCGCATCGGCATCTGCGACGACGTGTACGACGCCCGGCTGGTCCTCCGCGCCGCCCTGGAGCGGGCCCTGGAGGAGCGGCACAGCGGGGCGCAGTTTTTTGAGTTCTCCTCCGGCGAGGGGCTGCTCCAGTGGCTGGGGAACCACGCCGGGGAACTGGACCTGGTGTTTCTGGACATGGAGATGGGGGAACTGGACGGCATGGAGACCGCCCGGCGGCTCCGCTCGGCGGACGGCGGGCTCCAACTGGTGTTCGTCACCGGGTACGCCGACCGCGTCTTTGACGGGTACAGCGTGGGGGCCCGGGGGTATCTCATGAAGCCGCCGAAGCAGGAGCAGCTTGCGCAGGTACTGGACCGGGCCCAGGCGGCATTGGTGCGGGACCTGGACCGGGCCTACATCTGCCGCAGCGGGGACACCCACTACCGCATTCCCCTCTCCAACATCCTCTATTTCGCCTCTGACCGGCGGCAGGTCCAGTGCGTCACGGAGGGCCGGACCTACACCTTCTACGGCAAGTTGGACGCGGTGGCGGAGGAGGTGGGGGCGGCGTTCGTCCGGGTCCACCAGCGGTATCTGGTCCGGGCCGGGGCGGTGGACCGGATGGAGGGCGGCGAGGTGGTCCTCCGCACCGGGGAGCGGCTTCCCGTGAGCCGCTCCTGCCAGCAGGCGGCACTTCTTGCCCTGACCCGGGCGGAACTGGAGGGGTGAATATGGGGGAATTTCTCTGGCTGTTCTGGTTTTACGCCAGCGCGTTCCTCATCCTGGCCGCCAACGGCTTCTTTCTCTATCAACTCTGCCGGCCTTTCATCACCTTTCGGAGAGGACGCTTCGGGAAGGTCTTGTTGCTGCTGACCTTTGCCGGCAGCAGCGGCATGGTCATCTGGATCGGGGACCCCAACCTGCTCTACACCCTGCCGGTGTACTTTGGGCTGTTCCTTTTATGTACGAAAGGGGATCTGGCAGGGCGGCTGGCGGTGTGCATCATCTTCTTCTGCCTGGAGATGTCCGTGTGCGCCCTGCTGGACTCCTACTTACAGATACTGAGCAGGGAGGACCTCTATCGCTGGTACGACGTGGCCACCCGCCTGGCCCGGCCGGTGGTGTTCGGGACCCTGTGGCTGCTGCTGCGCCGGCGGTTCCCGGCAGAGCAGGCGCGCCTCTCCCGGCGGCTGTGGCAGATGGTGCTGGGCCTGGCGGCCATGCCGTTGTGCGCCCTCATCGCCGTGGTGCTGCTGGCCTTTCAGAAATATGAGTCCGACGCTGCGAGCGCCATGGCCCTGAACCAGGGGCTGGTGGTGCTGCCCTTCGTGCTGGTGACGTCCATCGTGCTGCTGTTCGCGGTGCGGATCCTGGCCGACCACGAGCGGCTGGAGCAGACCAGCCGGCTGGCGGGCCTGCGGGAGGTCTACTACCAGGGCCTCCGGCAGCAGGAGCGGCAGGTGCGGCAACTGCGCCACGACCTGCGCAACCATCTGACAGTGATCCAGGGCTTCTTGGAGAGAAACGATACCCAACGGGCCATCGGCTATCTGGACGAGATAGCCGCCTCCCCGGCCCTCCGGGGAGGCCGGCGGTTCTGCGACAACGAAACCGCCAATGTGGTCCTTGCCGCCAAGGTGGAGGCCATGGAGCGCGCAGGGATCGCGGCGGACTTCGCCGTGTCCCTCCCCAGGGAGCTGCCGGTGGCGGACACGGATCTGGCGGCCCTGCTGGGCAACGCCCTGGACAATGCCATAGAGGGCGTGGAGGGAGCGGTGGAAAAGAGGATCGCCCTCCGGTGCCGGATGGACAAAGGCCTGCTGATGCTCCGGGTGGAGAATCCCGTGGGCGCGGCAATCAACCCAGATCTTGCCACCACCAAGGCGGACAAGTCCGTCCACGGCTTTGGCATCCCGGGGATGCGGGAGATCGCGGAGCGGTACGGCGGCACCCTGGACGTTGGCGTGAAGGATGGGAAATTTGAGCTGGTGGTGTGCTTTCCGGGATAAAACAAAACTATCGCGGCTATATGAAAGCATTTGATCAACGCGAACGAGATAGAGAAGGGATAGCGCCAAGGCCTTACGACCTTGGCGCTATCCCTTCTGTTACCGCAAATACATTCCTGACGATATGCAGGGTTCGTATTTGCGCGTTATGGTGGAGGTGAGGGGAGTCGAACCCCTGTCCGAAAACAATTTCACGGGACTTTCTCCGGGCGCAGACGGTTATTCCGGGCGGCGCT
>CAJFPI010000117.1 GCA_904398675.1 uncultured Oscillospiraceae bacterium | reverse complement strand
GGTGTTCATCAACCAGCTGCGGGAAAAGGTGGGCGTCATGTACGGAAATCCCGAGGTCACCACCGGCGGCCGGGCGCTGAAGTTCTACGCCAGCGTCCGCATCGACGTGCGGCGCATCGAGGCGCTGAAGAGCGGCAGCGAGATCATCGGCAACCGCACCCGGGCCAAGGTGGTGAAAAACAAGATGGCGCCCCCCTTCCGGGAGGCGGAGTTCGACATCATGTACGGCGAGGGCATCAGCAAGCTGGGAGAGCTGCTGGATCTGGGCGTCCGGCTGGATCTGGTGCAGAAGTCCGGCTCCTGGTTCTCCATGGGGGAGACCCGCATCGGACAGGGCCGGGACGCGGCCAAGCAGTACCTCAAGGACAACCCCGAGGCCGCCGAGCACCTGGAGGCCGCCATCCGCCGGGACTTCTACAAGCTGATGAGCAGCCAGTCCCGCATCGCCGCCAAGGCCGCGGGCCGGGCGGTGGACGTCAGCGCCGACGACTTTGACGATGAGGATTAAATCCCTCCGCCCCTCGGCGCGGAAAAAGGGGCGGGTGCTTTTGGAGCTGGAGGACGGCTCCCTCCTCCGCCTCTCCGAGGAGACGGCGGAGCAGCTGGCCCTTCGGGAGGGCATGGAGCTGACAGACGCGCTGCGGGAGGCCCTGGCCGCCGCCCCGGTGCGGGAGGAGGCGGTGCGCCTGGTGGGCAGCCGGGCGCTAAGCCGGCGGGAGCTGGAGCGAAAGCTGGAGAAGAAGGGCGGCGCGCCGGAGGACATCCGGGACACCGCCGACTGGCTGGAGGACATCGGCGCCCTGGACGACAGGAACTATGCCGGCGTGGTGGCCCGCCACTACGCCGCCCGGGGCTATGGACCAGGCCGGGTGCGCCAGGAGCTGCAGCGCCGGGGCATCCCCCGGGAGCACTGGGAGGAGGCGCTGGAGGAGCTGCCGCCGCCGGAGGAGGCCATCACGGCTTATCTGGAGAAAAAATGCCGTGTCTCCCCCCCCGACGACCGGGAGCGGAAACGGCTGGCGGACGGCCTTCTCCGCCGGGGCTTTTCCTGGGGGGACATCCGTCCCGCCCTGGAGCGGCTGGGCGGGCCGCTGGAGGACGACTGACCATGGGGAAGAGTGCGGCGAAACAGCGGATCTACTGGTTTGAGCCCTGGTTCTTCCTCCTGTTCGGCCTCTTCCACCTCCACCGGATCTGGGGCCTTTTCGACCGCCGGGGCTACGCCGGCTTTTGGCTGGGGGTCCTGGAGGAGCGGGGGGCGCTGTACTTTGCTTTGATGGGCCTGTTGGCAGCGCTGTGCTTTGCGGGCCTCTGGGCCTTTTTCCGCTGCCGCCGGGACAACCCCTGGTGGCGGTGGCTGTATGTGTTCGGCGGCGGCTATGTGCTGTGGGATCTCTTCGCCATTGCGGCGGGGCTGGATTTCTGGCGGGCGCTGCTGTACGGAATGTTTGATGTGTCGTCGCCCCTTTGGAACCTGATCTGGGGCGGTTTCACCGCGCTGGGCGGCGGCGTGTTCCTGCTGGGGCTTTTTCTGCTGCGGCAGCGGACGCGAGGATTATGAAAGAAGGAGGCGAGGGGAAGATGCCCTGTCGCGTATCATTTATCTCCCTGGGCTGCGCCAAGAATCTGGTCAACTGTGAGCAGATGATGGCCCTGTGCCGGGATGCGGGCTGTACGGTGGAGGAGCAGGTGGAGGGCAGCGACGTCTGCGTCATCAACACCTGCGGCTTTATCGACAGCGCCAAGGAGGAGGCCATTGAGAACATCCTCTCCGTGGCCCAGCTGAAAAATGCGGGCCGGGTGGGGAAGATCCTGGTCACCGGGTGCCTGCCCCAGCGCTATCAAAAGGAGCTGATGGAGGAGCTGCCGGAGGTGGACGGCGTTCTGGGCACCGGAAGCTACGGCGAGATCGTCTCCGCCGTGGAGGCTGTGATGGCCGGGGAGCATCCCCGCCGGTTCGGCGACATCAACGCGGCGGTGGAGGAGGGGGACCGGGTGCTCACCACCCCGCCCTACTTTGCCTATCTCCGCATCGCCGAGGGCTGCGACAACCACTGCGCCTACTGCATCATCCCCAAGCTCCGGGGCCGCTACCGCAGCCGTCCCATGGAGAGCGTCCTCAAAGAGGCGGAGGAGCTGGCGGCGCGGGGGGTGAAGGAGCTGATCGTCATTGCCCAGGACATCACCCGCTACGGCACCGACTGGGACGGGGAGCACCATCTGGCCCGGCTGCTGCAGGCGCTGTGCCGTCTGGATTTCCACTGGATCCGGCTCCACTACCTCTATCCCGACGAGAT
>CAJFPI010000116.1 GCA_904398675.1 uncultured Oscillospiraceae bacterium | reverse complement strand
GGCGGTGGTGGTGCCGTCGCCGGCCACGTCGTTGGTCTTGGTGGAGACTTCCTTCACCAGCTGAGCGCCCATGTTCTCAAAGGGATCCGCCAGCTCGATCTCCTTGGCGATGGTGACACCGTCGTTGGTGATGAGGGGGGAGCCGAACTTCTTGTCCAGCACCACGTTGCGGCCCTTGGGGCCCAGGGTTACCTTGACGGTATCGGCCAGCTGGTTGACGCCGCACTCCAAGGCCTTGCGGGCCTCGTCGCCGCGCTTGATCATTTTAGACATATCGCATTACCTCCAATTTCAGATGAGCGGACACTGTCCGCATGGTTTACGAAAAATCCCCTGACGCAGCCGCCCGGGGCGGCGTCACCAGTGACCGACGTCACTGGCGGGGGCGTCCGGAGCAGGACATGCGCCTGCGCAGGACACTGCTGCCCCCGGCCGCAGTCGGCCGGGGCCGCCTTTCCTGCAGAAAGGCGAGGGGGTATCGGAGACGCAGGCCAGCGGCGGGCGTCTCCGTATCCAGGGGGGACGGTTCCCCCCGGAAGGGTTTTACTCTACGATGGCGATAATATCGCCCAGGCGGACGATCACATACTCCTGGTCCTCCACCTTCACGGTGCTGCCGGCATACTTCTCGGTGATCACCTTGTCGCCGGGTTTAACAGTCATCACGACTTCCTTGCCGTCCACAGTACCGCCGGGGCCCACAGAAATGACCTCAGCCACAGAGGGTTTCTCCTTGGCGGACGCGGCCAGGATAATGCCGCCCTTGGTGGTCTCCTCCGCCTCCATCATCTTCAGAACCACACGGTCTGCCAGCGGAATCAGTTTCATGGTTTCATTCCTCCAATTGTATTTTAAATTTTCTTGTAAACAGTTGGGCATCGTTAGCACTCTTTACACCCGAGTGCTAACGATGCTCTTATCATAGCGTGATTGGATGGATTTGTAAAGGGGTTTTTCAGAAAAACTTTTGTGTTTTACAAATTGTTCACAAACCGCCCGCCGCCGGACGGGCGGTGGCGTTGGGATCGCAGCCCCTGGGTCCAAAGAAATTGACCTTTTTTTCGCTCAAGCGCAGCGTCACGTCGTTGGAGTAGAGGCTCTCCCCGTCCAGGCAGGTGACGATTTTCGTCTCCGACTGGATGCGGACCTCTCTGGCCCGGACCACCCGGGCCACGTTGGGAAACTTCCAGTACTCCCCGGCGGAGTAGGCCGGAAAAAGCCGGGCAAAGGTGGCCTTCCCCACCTTCCGCACCAAAATGGTCTCCAGGATGCCGTCATCCATTCTGGCCTGGGGCACCGGGGTGGAGCCGCCGCCGTAGTAGCGGCCGTTGCAGACGGAAACCAGGGCGAAGTTGTCCCGCACCGTCTCGCCGTCCAGCGTCACGGTCCAGCGGTGCCCAATGTCGTGGAAGAGGAAATTTACCGCCACGGATACCAGATAGCTGCCCCGTCCCCGCAGAAACGGAGAATTTCCGTAGCGGTGGACGCTGTCGGCAATCTGGGCGTCAATGCCGCTGCAGGCGATAGTGAGGGCGACGCGCCCGTTGCAGTCGATGGCGTCCAGAGGAAACTGGGGGCCGTCCCACAGCTGCTCTAAATCCAGGAATTTCGGCAGCATCTCCCGGCCGAAATTTTTCATAAAGTCGTTGCCTGTCCCAATGGGGATGCAGGTCATGGCGGCGTTTGGAAAGCCCAGCACGCCGTTAGCCACCTCGTTCACCGTGCCGTCGCCGCCGCAGGCGTAAAAACGGAGCTCCTCCCCGGTCTCCGCCAGGCGGCGGCAGGTCTCCATGGCGTGGCCGGAGCGCTGGGTCAGGATGCAGGTCATGTCGATCCCATGGCGCCGGGCCAGGTCCTTGGCCTCGCCGGCCAGGTCCGCCGTACAGTTTTTCCGCCCTGCGGCGGGGTTGATAATGAGAATATGGCGCATGTCGGGCTCACCTCGTTCTCACAAACTTTTTTCCGCTCCGTTGCTCTTCCTCTCCAGAGGGGACACGCTCCGCCGACTTCCCCTCCGGTCCCGCCTCCGGCGGGCCGTTTCACGAGCTCCGCCCTGCTCCCCCATCCCCCCGGGCAGCCTCTTTTCTCCATAGTCCGCCGGTCAGGCGCTGGTCAGCGTGTCCCCCGGCTCCACCTGCTCCCTCCGGATATCCCGGAGGAGCAGGCCCACCGCCTGTCCCGCCTCCGCTGCCCGGAGGACCTTGCGGAAGGCCTCGATCCCGCCGATCTGCGCCTCCAGGGCCGGACCCTGCCGCTTTCGGACCAGCACCCTGTCGCCCTGGGAAATGCGCCCCCGGGAGATACGCCCGGTCACCACCGTTCCCCGGCCGGAGATGGAGAACACATCCTCCACCGTCATTTGAAAACCGGTGCCCTCCGGCGTCTGCGCCTCCCTCCGGCGGCGCTCCAGGTCCTCCAGGTACTGCTCCTCCTCGCTCTTTTTTCTCCGAAACAGGCCAAACACAGCCCACGCCTCCCTCCGCTGAAAAATTATATCGCGAATGCTCCTGTGCCGCCGCCTCAATTGTTCTGGAAGAAGTACAGCTCGCACTTGAGCCGCCCATTGTAGAGCTTGCGCCGCTTGTCGGCCCGGCGGCCAAAGGCCTTCTCAAAGCTCTCGTCGCTGGTGAGGGCCAGCACCCGCCACCTGGGCGGGAGATGTCGGCACATCTCGCCAAAGCCGCGGTAGAGCGCCCGGGCCTCCTTTTCGTCCAGCAGCCGCTCGCCGTAGGGGGGATTGGTCACCAGCTGCCCGTATTCACTGCTGCGGCGCAGGGCGGCCATGTCCGCCACCTCAAAGCGGACGATGTCCTCCACCTCCGCCTTCCTGGCGTTCTCCCGGGCGATGGCCACGGCCCTGGGGTCGATGTCGCCGCCCCAGATGTCGTAGCTGCCGTGAAACTCCCGGTCCATGGCCTCCTCCGCCGCGTCCATCCACACCCTGCCCGGCACACAGCCCCACCGCTGGGCGTCAAAGGCGCGGCCCAGCCCCGGCGCCCGGTTCCGGGCGATGAGGGCCGCCTCAATGGGGAGGGTTCCGCTGCCGCAGAAGGGGTCGCAGAAGGGGTCCTTCCCCCGGAAACGGCTGAGGATCACCATGGCCGCAGCCAGGGTCTCCCGCAGGGGGGCCTCCACCCCCACCGCCCGGTAGCCCCGCTTGTGAAGGCCGGGGCCGGAGGTGTCCAGGCACAGCGTCACCATGTCCTCCACAATGGAGAACTGGATCTGGTAGCGGGCTCCGGTTTTGGGCAGGCGCTCCAGCCCGTAGCGGCTCCCCAGGCGCACCGCCGCCGCCTTCTCCACCACGCCCTGGCAGGCGGGGACGGAGCGCAGCTGGCTGTCCCGGCTGTAGCCCTTCACCTGAAAGGCGCCGTCCGCCGGGATCCACGCCTCCCAGGCCGCAGCCCTTGTTCCCTCAAAGAGCTGGTCGAAATTCCGGGCCGTAAACCGGCCCAGCACCACCAGCACCCGCTCGCCGCACCGGAGGTTCAGATTCAGCCTGGCCAGGTCCGACGTCTCCCCCCGGGCGGTGACCCGCCGGTCCTCCACACGCACATCGGAAAGCCCCAGTTTCCGCACTTCATCCCCCACCAGGCCCTCCAGGCCGAACAGGCAGGGTATCAAAAAGGTTTCCATCGCTCCAGCTCCTCTTTTGCCGTCAATGGCGTCTCATGTTATCCCCAGTATACCGGAGGGGCGGCAAAAAGGCAATGCTCCGCCGCCCTTTTTCAGGAAAACTTCGCGCCGCCGGGTTGCGGCGATGCCCTGTATATGGTATGATAGTCTTGTAATAGAAGGCGGGAAAGGAGGATATCGTATGCCCAGCCCTGTTTATATCTGGCTGGCTCTGTTTGTCCTGTTCGGCATTGTGGAGGCGGCCACGGTGTCGCTGACCTCGATCTGGTTCGCCATTGGGTCCCTGGCCGCCCTGGCCGCGGCGCTCTTCGGCGCCCAGGTGTGGCTGCAGGTGGTGGTGTTCCTGGTCGTCACGGTGCTCACCGTCCTCCTCACCCGGCCGCTGGTGCGCCGATTTGTGGACCCGAAAAAGACGCCCACCAACATAGGGCGGCTTTTGGGGCAGCAGGCGGAGGTGACAGAGGCCATCGACAATCTGGCCGGACGCGGCGCGGTGTATCTCGACGGGAAAACCTGGTCCGCCCGCAGCGCGGACGGGGCCCCGATCCCGGCGGGACGCCGGATCACGGTACAGTCCATCGAAGGCGTAAAATTAATTGTGCGTTTGGAGGAGAAAGTAAATGGAGCTGTTTCTTAATCTGCTGCCGATCCTGATTTTGGCGCTTATCATCATCATTGTCCTGGCCCGCAGCATCTATGTGGTCCAGCAGTCCCGGGCCTATGTCATCGAGCGGCTGGGCGTCTTTTCCTCCGTGTGGGAGGAGGGTCTGCACCTGAAGATCCCCTTCGTGGAGAAGATCGTCAAGCGCATCAGCCTCAAGGAGCAGGTGGTGGACTTCGCCCCCCAGCCGGTGATCACCAAGGATAACGTCACCATGCAGATCGACACCGTGATCTATTTTCAGATCACTGATCCCAAGCTCTACACCTACGGCGTGGAGCACCCTCTCAGCGCCATTGAGAACCTGACGGCCACCACCCTGCGGAATATCATCGGCGACCTGGACCTGGACCAGTCCCTCACCAGCCGGGACCACATCAACACCCAGATGCGCGCCATCCTGGACGAGGCCACCGACCCCTGGGGCATCAAGGTCAACCGGGTGGAGCTGAAGAACATCATGCCGCCCCGGGACATCCAGGAGTCCATGGAAAAGCAGATGCGGGCCGAGCGGGAGCGCCGTGAGGCCATCCTCCAGGCCGAGGGGCAGAAACAGTCCCAGATCCTGGTGGCAGAGGGCGAAAAGCAGTCTGTCATCTTGAAAGCCGACGCCGCCAAGCAGGCCAAGATCATGGCCGCCGAGGCGGACAAGGCTGCCCGCATCATGGCCGCCGAGGCCGAGGCGGAGGCCATCACCAAGGTCCAGGAGGCCACCGCCGCCGCGCTCAAGCTTTTGAACGCCGCCGCCCCCAACGACCAGGTGGTCAAGCTGAAGGCCCTGGAGGCCTTCCAGGCCGCAGCCGACGGGAAGGCCACAAAAATCATCATCCCCAGCGAGATTCAGGGCCTTGCCGGCCTTGCCGCCGGGGTCAAGGAGCTGGTGGCGGACGACAGCGCCATCCACTGACGGCAAGAGACCGCTGCCCCAGCGGTCTCTTCCTGTTTTTCCCGGAGGGGCGGGCGGCATGGACCGCCGTTATCCCGACGGTTTTTGTTAAGCCGCGGTTAGGTTTTGGTAAAATGTACATGGGGGAAGGACGGCTCCCAAAAATATTTGGGAAATACGCTGTCTTGCCTTCTGTCGAAAAAATGTGGATAATGGAGACAAGTTCTTTCTTTTCGGCTTGTTCTCACAATTGATACGTTCAGGAGGGGTGATTTTTTTGCAGGAGCTGAAAGAGCGCATTCGCAAAGAGGGGAAGGTTCTTCCCGGAAACATCATCAAGGTGGATGGATTCCTCAACCACCGGGTGGACACCAAGCTGATGGAGGGTATGGCCGACGAGTTTGCCAAGTATTTTGACGTGAAGGACATCACCATGGTCCTCACCGCCGAGGCCAGCGGCATTGCTCTCGCCGCCATCTGCGCCAACCGCTACGGCGTGCCTATGGTGTTCGCCAAGAAGGCAAAGAGCGACAATATCGAGGGCGGCCTGTATCAAAGCGAGATTTTTTCCTATACTTACAAGAAGAAGATGACCCTGATCCTCTCCAAGGAGTGGCTGAATAAGGACGACAAGGTCCTCATTATCGACGACTTCATGGCCAAGGGCAACGCCATGCAGGGCCTCATCGACCTGGTCAACGAGGCCGGCGCCACCCTCAAGGGCATCGGCGTGGCCGTGGAGAAGGGGTTCCAGGGCGGCGGCGACCGGTTCCGCAACATCCCCGGCGTGCCCTACAAGGCCCTGGCGGTGATCGAGTCGGCGGAGCCGGGCAACATCGTCTTCCGGGACGACGACTAAAGACGGCACATTCCTTCTGTTTCTGCGTCATAATGGGTAGAAGGCCCCCCGGGGTCGCTGCCAAAGGCTGACATGTGAAAAGGAGGATATTGCGATGAAAAAGCTGCTTTGCCTGCTGCTGTCCCTTCTGTTCGTGGGTGCGCTTGCCGGCTGCACGCCGGAGGAACTGGCCGGCGACGCAAAACCGGTGGTCTACCTCTATCCCGAGGAGGAGACAGAGGTCACCGTCCGGCTGGACTACCAGGGGGACTTGACCTGCACCTATCCCGCCATCTCGGCGGATCACACCTGGACCGTCACCGCTGCCCCCGACGGCACACTGACGGACAGCGCCGGCGAGACCTACAATTATCTCTACTGGGAGGGGGCGTCGGCGGACGCCTACGACTTCTCGAAGGGGTTCTGCGTCAAGGGGGCGGACACCGCCGCCTTTCTGGAGGAGGCCCTCCGCCAGCTGGGCCTCACCCGGCGGGAGGCCAACGAGTTTATCGTCTACTGGCTGCCCCGGATGGAAAGCAACCCCTACAATCTGATCGCCTTCCAGGGGGAGGCGTACACGGACCGCGCCCGGCTCACCGTCACCCCGGCACCGGACAGCGTTCTGCGGGTCTTTATGGCCTGGCAGGCCCTGGAGGGGGAGGTGGAGATCCCGCCCCAGGAGCTGACCGCTGTGGAGCGCAGCGGCTTTACCGTTGTGGAGTGGGGCGGCGCGGAGATCCGCGACTAACCTGATAAAAAGGAGGGACCCTGATTGTCCCGTCAAGCCATTCTTGTGCTGGACTTCGGCGGCCAGTACAACCAGCTCATCGCCCGGCGGGTCCGGGAGTGCAGCGTCTACTGTGAGGTCAGGCCCTACACCATCTCCCTGGAGGAGATCCGGGCCTTTGACCCCATGGGCATCATTTTTACCGGCGGCCCCAACAGCGTCTACGATGAGAAGGCTCCCCATGTGGATCCGGCCATCTTCGAGCTGGGTGTGCCGGTGCTGGGCATCTGCTACGGCTGCCAGCTGATGGCCCACCACCTGGGCGGGCAGGTGACTGCCGCCCAGGACGACACCGCCCGGGAGTACGGCAAAACCGAGACGTTTTATGACACCAGCTGCAAGCTCTTTCAGGGGCTGCCCGCCAAGGGCATCAGCTGGATGAGCCATGGGGACTATATGGCCAAGGTGCCGGAGGGGTTCCGCCTGGTGGGACACACCGCCGCCTGCCCCAATGTGGCCATTGCCGATGAGGAACGGGGGTTTTACGGCGTACAGTTCCACCCGGAGGTGAACCACACCCAGCACGGGGTGGACATGATCCGCAATTTCCTCTACCGGGTCTGCGGCGCTAAGGGCGAGTGGACCATGGGGGACTACAAACGCAGCGCCATCGCCGCCATCCGGGAAAAGGTGGGCGGCGGCCGGGTGCTGCTGGCCCTCAGCGGCGGGGTGGATTCCAGCGTATGCGCCGCCCTGCTGGCGGAGGCAGTGGGCCGGCAGCTCACCTGCGTGTTTGTGGACCACGGCCTCATGCGTCTCAACGAGGGCGATGAGGTGGAGGCCGCCTTTGCCCCCTGGGACATCAACTTTATCCGGGTGGACGCGGAGTCCCGTTTCCTCCTCAAGCTGGCCGGCGAGACCGAGCCGGAGCGGAAACGGAAGATCATCGGCGAGGAGTTTATCCGCGTCTTTGAGGAGGAGGCCAAGAAGATTGGCGCCGTGGACTTCCTGGCCCAGGGCACCATCTATCCCGATGTGATCGAGTCCGGCGCCGGAGACGCCGCCGTGATCAAGAGCCACCACAATGTGGGGGGCCTTCCCGACTATGTGGACTTCAAGGAGATTATCGAGCCGCTGCGGATGCTCTTCAAAGACGAGGTGCGTCAGCTGGGCCGGGAGCTGGGGCTGCCGGAGTATCTGGTGAGCCGCCAGCCCTTCCCGGGGCCGGGCCTCGCCATCCGCTGCATCGGGGATCTCACCAAGGAAAAACTGGATATTCTCCGGGAGGCGGACGCCATCTACCGCCAGGAGATCGCCGCCGCCGGTGAGGACAAGCGCATTGACCAGTACTTTGCCGTTCTCACCAACACCCGGTCTGTAGGCGTTATGGGCGACGGCCGCACCTATGACTACACTCTGGCCCTCCGGGCTGTCACCACCAGCGACTTTATGACCGCCGACTGGGCCAGGATCCCCTACGAGGTGCTGGACCGGATCTCCAGCCGTATCGTCAACGAAGTCAAGGGCATCAACCGGATCGTGTACGACATCACGTCCAAGCCCCCCGCCACAATAGAGTGGGAATGACCTTTTTAACCCGCAGGCTCCTTTTAAGAGCCTGCGGGTTTCTTCTGCGCCATATGGTCTGAGCGGTCAAGCGGATCTCTGGCCCGGAACAGACGGATGCCGCTGCGCTTGACTGCCGACTGACCCCTCTGGCTGACGCCGCACTATATGCACCTGCGCTTATCAATGCGGTTATCCCATTTGAATATACGCCACATATTCCGGAACAGGCATAAGCGGCATATTCAAACCCTTCGCAGTCATTTCTGAGACCCCTCCCTGAAGAACCATTTCCCTTCCCGCCCGCTCCACTGTATTCAGCCACCGGGCAACCGTTTCAGCGATTCCCGTTTTTTTTGCTTTTTAACAGCCTGCCGCAGCTGCGGTAGATCTCAAGGGAGGGATTACAGCTTACAACCGCTGCGCGGAGCACGTCAAAATTGTTTTCGCCGGGAAAGCCGCAATTGGAAATGACCGCAAACGTCTGCGTTTTGGCCCTGGCATCCTGCAAATCAAAATTCCCGTTTTCTTCCTTGATTCCGGGAGATTTCAAAGGCGCCAGACGGTCTGCGAAATTTTTAAGCAGCGCCGTCATATTCCATGTGTAAAGCACAACAAGGTCTGATTCCCTGTATTTTTGCAGCAGCTGTGCCATATCGTCCTGCATGACACATTTTCCGGGTGTCTTGAACCAGCAGGAAAAGCAGCCTTGGCATTGGGCAAAAAGGCGCTGGCTATGACATTTGCTGCGCTGCTGGGTCCGGCAGGGCTGCCATTAAATACCGCTGCCTTCATGCTCTCTTCCTAAATCCGTTTCTTGAAAAGCCCGTGATGATTGCAATACCAATACAGAATTCCGTGTCTCCGGTTGAAAAAGCGCACTTCGATGCTGCTTTCCGGATAAAGCTTTACTAATTCAAATCGTTCTTCCGTACAGTAGGCCACAAACGAAATATAGTGTTCCTTTGTCATCGGGTGCTGCATGGATACGAAATACTCATCCTCTATCTCTTCACAGTTCATTTGGTGATCCGCATCCGCCTGGTCTGCCTCTAAAGGCGGCAGCGCAACGCCGCAGCATGAGATCATTGCCGAACCTGTGGAATGAAAAATATTTCCACAAATCGGGCAGACATAAAGATTGGATTTCAGAATATTTGCCGAGCGGTTCGCATTAATGATCTGTTCCCCGGACAACAGCTCCGGAAGAGAAACCTGCAGCACCCTCGCCAAAGGCTCTATCAAAGAGATATCGGGAAATCCCTTTCCTGTCTCCCACTTTGAGACCGCCTTGTCGCTGACCTGCAGCCGCTCTGCCAGCTGCTGCTGCGTCAGGCGTTTCTTTTCCCGCAGCGTCCTGATTGCCGCGCCAGTAATATAATGATTCATTTCGTAAATCTCTCCTTTGCATATCCTACGATACCATTTTTCCCGGCAGCAGACAACCTACGCATCGTAGAGTTCCAGCAGGATTTCCCGTATTTGCAAAACAGCAGAAATGGGGATCTGCACAAATCCAGAAACAAGCGCCCCTGCCGGGACAGGGGGGGGCAAAGGGATGGATCTATTCTCATCTGTATGCTATACTTTTCCCATATCGCGCGGCGGCGGAGAAGGGAAGGATCTGTATGAAACGTCCAAAATTGGAAACCAGCCGGCTTTTACTGCGGCAGTTTGAAGAAAGGGACATGGAATCGCTGTACCTGCTCTTGGCAGATCAGGAGGTCAATACTTTTTTGCCATGGCATCCCGTAAAGGACATGGAGGAAACGCGGATATTTTATGAAACGCGTTTCAAGGGCAGAAAATACTGCTTTGCAATCTGTTTCAAGCAGGAGAACCTCCCTGTTGGCTATATACAGGTGAGTGAGGACGACAGCCACGACTTAGGTTATGCGCTGCGCAAGAACGATTGGCATCAAGGAATTGTCAGTGAAGCCTGTCATGCTGTCGTTGAGCTGTTAAAAAAGGAGGGCATCCCATATATCACTGCAACACACGACAGAAATAATCCCAGAAGCGGCGCTGTCATGAAACGAATCGGCATGAAGTATTGCTACTCTTATCAAGAGCAGTGGCAGCCCAAGGACTTCCCCGTTATATTCCGGATGTACCAATTGAACTTTGACGGGCAGGACAGCAGCGTGTATCGGAAATACTGGGATCTGCATCGTGTGCATTTCATTGAAACAGATCTATAAGTCCCATTTAGGGGAAATCGCAGGCAGCCCGGATCTGGAAACAGCCGGAAGGGCAGAGAATAACGAAAAATTCGCAGAACCCCTGATGGGGCCTGCGAATCTCCCTGAATCCATAAAAGCCGCCGCCCGGTATGTGCAGTGGGCTGCTTACACGCCCTTTCCCATCTCATACGCCTCCCGGAAGATGGGCTGGTCCTTTACAAGCCCCGCGTCCATCACCTCGGCGGCGTAGAGCCGGCCCCGGATCACCGGCTGGTCCAGATGCTCCACAAAGCCGTCCAGATCCCCCAAGGACCGCTCAATAATATCCTTTCCCAGCCCGGCGGACACGATGTAATAGACCTCCTTGTGACCCAGCCTCTGCCAGATAGGATAGGTGCGGTCAATAAAGGCTTTCATCTGTGCGCTGATCCCGTAGAAGTAGACGGGCGTGGCCAGCACCACCACATCCGCCTCCTGAAACTGCCGGAGCACCTGGGCCATGTCATCCTGCAGCACGCAGGTGCCGCCATTCCGCATGCAGCCGTCGCAGGCGCGGCAAAAGCCGATCCTTTTATCAGCCAGACGCACCAGGTCGGTCTGATGGCCCGCCGCCTCCGCCCCCTTCTGAAACTGCTCGCACAGCAGCTGGGAGTTTCCCCTTTTTCTCGGGCTGCTGGAGAGAATCAAAATCCTTTTCATGCTCAAGTTCCTCTTCTTCTCAGTTTCCACCTGCAGGGCATTCCCCTGCGCCCGCTGGTATTGTAGCACGGAAACGGCGCGGCGGCAACCTGTCTCCGGCCATGCCAGGCAAAAATTCTCTTCCGGCCCTTGACTTTTGCCGCCCGGCTTGCTAGAATACGGCTGAAATCAGCCGGTTTGTCCCTGGATAGGCGGCGTTTCAGCCTCATTTTTCCCATTGATCAGGCGGGAAAAGCGCGTGCTTTTATCCCGCTGTTCGCTGAAACAAAGGCTCATTTTGAGAGGTGAAATATTATGTTCCGTGAACTGCGAAGAAAGCGTCAGGCGCTGCCTGCGGAGGAATGCGCCGCTGTTCTGCTCCGCGGAACCTCCGGGGTGCTGGCTCTCTCCGGTGACAACGGATACCCCTATGCGGTTCCCATCAGCTATGTCTATGATGGAAAAGCGCTCTATTTTCACTGTGCCAGGGCCGGCCACAAGCTGGACGCCCTTCGCCGGGAGCCCAAGGCATCCTTCTGCGTGGTGGACCAGGACCAGGTGGTGCCGGAGGCGTTCACCACCTACTTTCGCAGCGTCATTGCCTTTGGCACGGTGCGGGAGGTGGAGGATCCGGCGGAAATGCGGAGAGCAATGGAGCTGCTGGCTGCCAAGTACGCCCCGGCGTCTACTGCTGAAGAGCGCCGCCGCGCCATGGACCGGGAGTGGCCCGGGCTGTGCGTGCTGGAGATGACAGTGGAGCACCTGACCGGGAAAGAGGCTGTCGAGCTGGTAAAGCAGCGTCAGCCCTCCCCCTGACCGCAGAATTTTCAATTTTATTATTGGACCCGCCGGGGTCTCAAGCTGTGTGGTAGGCCTGCGTAACACAGACGCAGGCCTGCTTTTTTGCTGTGCACGGGTACCTTACCGCGGTTCCCTGCCCCCTATAGCAGCTTTCCCATCACATCAACTTTTCAGGAGGATGCATTGTTATGTATGAAGGCAGCTCTCGCACTTTGTTCGTTAAATACGCCATTCCCCAGCTGATCGGCCTGCTCTTCAACTCGGTCTATATCATTGTGGACGGCGTTTTCATCGGCCACCGCCTGGGTACCGACGCCATGGCTGCCGCAGCGGTGTCCGTCCCGCTGGTGGAGATCCTCATTGCCCTGTCCATCGCCGTGGCCACCGGGGCGGGCGTGCTGATCTCCAGCCGGCTGGGACAGGGCCAGAAGGAGCGGGCCCGGCAGGTGTTCACCCTCTCCATCCTGTGTACGGCGGCGATGGGGGTGCTCATCTGCGTGCTGGGCAATATTTGGATCCACCCCCTGGCGGAGCTGCTGGGCTCCACGCCGGCCATTCACGACGAGGCCGTCCGCTATATGTGGTACATTGTGACCTTTTCCCCCTTTCAGCTGTTCAGTTTTCTGCTCAGCGGCCTTGTCCGCAACGATAACCGGCCGAAACTGGCCATGGCCGCTCTGGTGCTCGGCTCAGTGTCCAACATCGTGCTGGACTATGTGTTTATGTATCCCCTGAACATGGGCATTGCCGGCGCGGCCCTGGCCACAGCCCTGGGTCCCATTTTCAGCGTGATCATCCTGCTGCCCCATTTCCTCTTGAAACGGGGAGACCTCTATTTCTCCCGGTTCAAGTTCAAATGGAGGGATGTGGGCTCTGTCTATGTGCTGGGTTTCCCCTCCTTCATTATGGAGTTCACCATCGGCATCATCACCTTTGTCTACAACTTCGCCATTGTCCGGTTCGGTTTTGGTGAAATCGGGCTGGCGGCCTATCTGGTGATCGGTTACCTGATGCTCATTATCCTCACGCTGTTTCTGGGCATGTCCCAGGGACTCCAGCCGGTGTTCAGCTACTTCATGGGTACAGGGGAAACCGACCGCAGCAGGGCGCTGCTCTCCTTCTCTATCAAAATGTTTCTGCTCATCGGCATCGCCTGCTACGTCCTGATCGCGTTCTTCTCCCGCGCCTTCTTCACGATTTTCAATCCCGGCGATCCGGCGCTCATCGATTTCGCCGTTGACAAGAGCCTTCCCTATTTCAGCGGGTTTTTCCTGGCCGGTTTCAATATCCTGATGGTCGCCTTCTGGCAGTCCTCCGACCACACGCGGAAGGCCCTGCCTGTCTCGCTGCTGCGCAGCCTGGTCTTTCCGCCGCTGCTCATCGCGGTCCTTCCTGTCTTCCTTGGCGGCGAGGTGATCTGGCTGTGCCACTCCCTGGGCGAGGCGCTGACGGCTGCCGCTGCGTTTCTGATGCTCCGCCTGGGGCGGAGACCGGCCCGGCCCGCGCCCGGCCTCGACACGCTTTAATGGGGCCCGTCTCCCGGGAGGCGCTGACCCGTGTCTTTTCGGGGAAAGGGCTCCCCGGTGTCCCCCTTGTCAGCTGACCGGCGGCGTACTATAATGTGGGTAATTTCCTATTGACGGAGGGAGTCAGCATGGAAAATTACGATATGATCATTGTGGGCGGCGGACCTGCCGGAGCCACCCTGGCCCGGCTGCTGCCGCCCCATCTGCGGGTCCTCCTGCTGAGCGACGACCGCCGGGGCAAGCCCTGCGGCGGCCTTCTGGCCCCGGACGCCCAGAAGGCCCTGGCCCGCTTTGACCTGACGCTGCCCAAGGAGATCCTGGTGGACCCCCAGATCTTTGCTGTGCGGACCATCGACCTTGTCACCCGCCAGCAGCGGTACTATCAGCGGATGTACTTAAACGTAGACCGTGCCAGGTTTGACCGGTGGCTTTTGGACATGGCGCCGCCCCATGTCGAGGTCCGCCATGCCCGGTGCCAGGGCGTGGCAAGGACAGATGGCGGTTTCCTCGTCTCCTTCCGGGACACGGACGGCGCTGTGGAGACCGCCCGGGCCGCCACCCTGGTGGGAGCTGACGGGGCCGGCTCCCTGGTGCGCCGCAGCCTCTTCTCCCCCATCAAGACCAGGCGGTACACCGCCATTCAGCAGTGGTTCCCTCTGGCGGAGGAGAACCCTTTTTACTCCTGCGTCTTTGATCCGGCTACCTCCCCCTGCTGCTCCTGGTCCATCTGCAAGGACAGCTTTTTCATCTTCGGCGGGGCATTCCCCTCCAGGGGCTGCCACGACGCCTTTCAGCGGCAGAAACAGCGCCTGGCCGACTACCTCCATATGGACTTCGGCCAGCCGGTAAAGACAGAGGCCTGCCAGGTCCTGCGGCCCAGCGGACCGGGCAGTTTCTGTCTGGGCGGCGGCGGGGCCTACCTGGCGGGGGAGGCCGCCGGGCTTATCAGCCCCAGCTCTCTGGAGGGCATCAGCAGCGCCATTCTCAGCGCCGCGGCCCTGGCCGCAAGCCTGAAGAGCCGCCGCCCTCTGGATGCCTACCGCCGCGCCACCCGGCACCTCCGCTGGCGGCTGCTGGCAAAAAATCTCAAGTGTCCCTTTATGTACGCCCCGCCTCTCCGGCATCTTGTGCTGAAAAGCGGCCTTACCAGCATCTCGGTAGAGGAAAGTGGGACTTGACAATAATCCGGATCCGTATTATACTAACAAGGCGCATTTAATCCGAATCCGTACTATAGAAAGGACGGAATCATGGGCGAAGAAGATCGCATTCTGGCCGCTATGCGGCGCCTGACCGCTGCCGCCAACAAAATCGACGGGGCCTACTACCTCTGCGCCAAGAAAATGGGCATCAAGGAGAACACCCTCGCCCTGCTCTACGCCCTGGACGACGGCCACCCCCATACCCAGAAGGAGATCGCCGAGACGTGGCTGATCCCCAAGACCACCATCAACACCGCTGTCAAGGAGCTGATGTCTGCCGGGTATGTCACCCTGGCCCCGGCCTCCCATACAAGGGAGAAGACCATCGTCCTCACCGACGCGGGACGGGCCTACACCACCCAGATGGTGGGCCACATCACCGCGGCGGAGCGGCAGGCCCTGGAGGAGACGCTGCAGCGCTATTCCATGGATTTTATTGACGCCTATGACCATTTTGCCCAGCGCCTGTGCCAGGCTCTGCAGCAGACAGATTCCCTTGGGGACGACAACGAGAGGATTGTATGAATTCCAGAGCTTTATTCTTGCATACGCCCCCGCTGAGGCTGTTTTTCCTGGCCTCCCTGCCCGGGGCGGTGGGCATGCTGGCCTCCGCCCTCTACCAGACCATCGACGGCGTGTTTGTAGGCCGCTTTCTGGGGGAGACGCCCTTCGCCGCCCTGAACCTGGCCATGCCTTTTGTCATCATCAACTTCGCCCTGGCGGACCTGGTGGGCGTGGGGGCCTCTGTCCCCATCTCCATCTGCCTGGGGAAAAAGCAGGACCGGGAGGCCAACAACATCTTCACCTGCGCCTGTCTTATGATCTTCGGCGCAGGAATTGTTATCGGTGCGCTGCTCTATGTCCTGGCGCCGGCTCTTATGGAGGCCATGGGCGCCGAGGGTGAGTTTGCCCGGCAGGCAGCCCAGTATCTCCGGGTCTACGCCGTCTGCTCCCCGGTGACCACCATCGTCTTTGCCGCGGACAACTACCTGAGGATCTGCGGCAAGCTCCGCACCAGCATGTTGCTGAACATCCTGATGTCGGTGGTCATCATGGCGCTGGAGTTCGTGTTTCTGGCTGTGTTCCACTGGGGGATCTGGGCGGCGGCTCTGTCCGGCTGCATCGGCATGTGCCTGAGCGCCATTCTGGCCATGGTTCCCTTCTTCCGTGGAAAGCTGCAGCTGCGGTTTACTCGGCCCCGGTTCAGCGCGGCCATGCTCCGGCAGATCGTCACCTGCGGCAGCCCCAACTTCCTCAACAACATCGCCGGGCGCATCACCTCCATTCTGATGAACTGGATCCTGGTGCGGCTGGGCGGCGAGGCGGCAGTGTCTGTCTACGGCATTTTGATGTATGTGGAGGGCTTTATCCAGCCCCTGCTCTACGGCATGTGCGATTCTCTCCAGCCTGCGGTGGGCTATAACTGGGGCGCCGGGATCTTCTCCCGGGTCCGGGCCATTGAGAAGTGCTGCTATGTGGCAAGCGCGGTGATCTCACTGCTGTCGGCGGTGGTGATCTTCCTCCTCCCTTCGCAGATCACCGTCCTCTTTGTGGGGGAGAGCAGCGGCGAGATCCTGGAGATGGCCATTCCGGCGGTGCAGCTGTTTGCCCTGACCTATCTCACCCGGTGGTTCTCCTTTGCCACCCAGAGCTACATGCTGGCCATTGAGAAATCCATCTCCGCCGCCCTGATCTCGGTGGCCACGGCCCTGCTCTTCCCGGTGCTGCTGGTGGCGCTGCTGTGGCCCCTGGGTCTCACGGGGATCTGGCTGAACTTCGCCGGCACCTCCCTGCTGGCGGGTCTTCTCTCGCTTTTTGTCCTGGCGCGGAAACGCCGGGAGCTGAGCCGGGCGGATCTGCCACAGGAAACATAACAGCGCACCCCTTGGAGGGGGAGTGTGCCTGCAGGCGGCTCCCTCCCTGTTTTTTCTTCCGTTCTCTTGACAAAGCGGCCTCTTTCCAATAAGATAAGAAAAAGCCTCGCAGAGTTCCTGCGGCCGCAGCCGCAGGAAAACATGGAATCTGTCATTTCCGGAGACATGCGCCATGGAAATGACACCTTACATGAAATTTCTGCCGACAATTTCGCAGAAATCGAGGTGGAAATTTCATGCAGTCTTTCTCAAAAAAGTGGCGTCGCCACTTTTTTGATACAGGCAATATCGTTATACGATATTATTCCGAGGAACGGGTGGAAAGGAGGCGGGACATGCCCCGGAAAGCGCTGGATTTGCTGACAGAGTCCATGTTCTATGTGCTGATGGTGCTGTGCCGTGCCTCGCTGTGCGGGACAGACATCGCCGCCCAGGTGGAGGCCATCACCCGCGGCCGGGTCCGGCTGGGCCCGGCCACGCTGTACACCATCCTCGGGAAGTTTGAAAGGGCCGGCTACACCCGGGAGGTGGAGACCTGCGGCCGCCGGCGGACCTATCAGGTGACGGAGCAGGGCCGGGCCGCCTACCTGCAGGAGGTGGAGCGGCTGCGGCAGTGCCTGCAGGATGCACAGCGAGAGGAGGCGCGCCATGACTGAAAGAAAATGGAGGATCCGTCCCATCCCCTGCGGCGTCTATGACATGGAGGGGACGGAGAGCTGGCTGGAGGAGCAGGAGGCCCAGGGCTGGCAGCTGTACGGCATTTGGGCCTGCTTTGCCCGGTTCGACGCCTGCCCGCCCCGGGCGGTGCGCTACCGGCTGGAGGCCGGCTCCCGCCGGATGGGCATGGAGGAGGCGGTGGACCGCCGGACGGCGGACTTCTACGCCCAGCAGGGCTGGCACTACGCCGCCGTCCGTGGCCCCCTTGCCATCTATCGCTGTGAGGACCCCTAGGCCCCGGAGCTGGACACCGATCCCCAGCTCCAGGCGGTGACCCTGGGCAGGGTGGAGCGGCGGGAGCGTCTGTCTCTTGTCCTGCTGGTTCTCTGCATGTTTCTCCTCTTTCTGAGGTGGCGGAACGGATCATGGATCCTCGCCGCCATCTCTGAGGGCACGCCCCTGTTCCTTCTGGAGATCGCCCTGTACCTCTGGTTTCTCTCTGTCACCCTCCTGTGGGTCCTCCGCCTGCACCGTATCCGGAAGAATCTGGCGGCAGGCGAACCTCTCCGCCACCGCTCTGACTGGCGCCGCCGGGCGGCGCGGCGCTTTGCCGCCTGCGCCCTGGCCGCGATGCTGGTTGTCACCTATTACCTGGGCCTCGCTCTGCGGCTGGACTGGCTGGAGGAGCAGGAGGCCAACGCCGTCCTCCCCGGGGATCTCTCCGCCCTTCCCTTCGCCACCCTGACGGACCTGGCCGGCGGGGACCGGTGGGAGGCGGACAACGGCTACCCCGGCGGCTGCGGCCTTGTGTCGCTCTCCGACGCTCTCGCCCCGGTGGTCATGGAATTTGACCAGACCGGTACGGTTTACTGTGGGGAAACAGTCCTCTTTTCCGGCAGCCTCCATGTGAATTACTATGAGACTGCCGCCCCCTTTCTGGCCCAGTCGCTGCTGACGGCCCGGCATGCCTCGGCCCGGCGGACCTGGGAGAGCCAGGGGGTTTACGCCCCGCTTTCCCTTCCGGACCTGGGGGTGGAGGTGGACGCGGCGGCGGCCTATGAGGCCCTGCTGCCCACGCTGCTGCTGGCAGACGGCAGCCGGATGGTCCAGATCTCCCTGCAGTCCTTTGAGGAGGAGCTGCCCTTTGGCCAGTGGGCCAGGGCGGCGGCCGCCGCCTTTGTCTCCGCCGGAGACTGGCAGGGAAAGTAGCGCATAGCTCGCTTTCCCCTGTGTTATACTGCATCTGACGGCATTGACTTTTTCTGCAAAACATGGCAAACTGTTAGCCAGCCCGGTATCGGGGCTGTGACACTTTTATAATCTGCTCGAAAGGAGACGTTCCATGTTTTCTTATTTTTGGGGCAGAAATGCCTCCCTCCCCCTGGCCCTTCTCTATGTGCTGCTGGGTCTCCTGCTCACGATCTTTCCGGATCTCAGCGGCACCATTTTTGTCTGGGCGCTGGCAGGGATCTGTCTGGTGTTCGCCATTGCCCGCCTGTGGCGGTACTACCAGCGGCGCAAGGCCGACGCCGGCGGGACAGGCGATCTGATCGCCGGCATCGCCGCCCTGATCCTGGCCCTCTTCTTCTGGCTCTGGCCCCACGTCGTTCTCTCCTTCCTGCCGCTGGTGCTGGGCATTCTCCTGCTGCTGGACGGCGTTGGCAAGCTGCCGCTGGTGATGGACGCCCGCCGCGCCGGTCTCCCCCTGCCCCTCCCCCTGCTCCTCTCCACCCTGGCCCCCCTGGTGCTGGGGATCATCCTCATTGCCGACCCCTTTGGCGTCACCCGCTTTGTGATCCGCTTTTTTGGCATCAGCCTGATTGTGGACGGCGTGTGCGACTGCCTGACCCTTCTCTCCAGCCGGCCCCGGGAATGATTCCCGCCGCAATGCCCTGCCACACAACAGAAAAGCACACCGGACAGCATTGGCCAATGCTGTCCGGTGTGTTTCTATTTTTGTATGATTCTCTGG
>CAJFPI010000115.1 GCA_904398675.1 uncultured Oscillospiraceae bacterium | reverse complement strand
TGACCCCCTGCACGTCAAGCAGGTGCTCTAGCCAGCTGAGCTAAGCGTCCAAAGCGGAACAGCCTTATGATACCTGATCTTATCCGTTTTGTCAACACTTTTCTTGACGAAACGCACATTTTATGTGCGGCGCCCGGCAGCAGGCCCCCCTCCCCTTTTTGCGGAAAGCCCCCCGCCCGGCACATCGTTTTCCATGGGCGGACATCAGCCTCGTTTTGTGTAAAAATTTTTTAGCTTTACGCGAATTTTGCTTGAAAGTTGCGCCTATCCTGCTATACTGTAACTAAATAAAAAAGATTTTACCGCTTATTTTGCTATGCAAATGCAAAGCAAGGCCATGTGCCGCTTTCAGCGGCACGGCCATACAATCAAGGCGCGTGGGCCGGGACGGCCGCATGCGTGAAGTTTCATGCAGCCGTCCGGCGGAGAGGGGAATCAATATGAAAAAATTTTTTCCTGCAGCGGCTTTTGCCGTGATTTTGCTTTTGACTGCCTTTTCCGGAACGGCCCATGCCATATCCGACGGGGACATTCTTGAGGTCTACTGTGAGGAGCAGACCATCACCGCTTTCCTTGGCGCCGGCCTGGACACGGCGCAGCTGTCGTGCATGGTCTCCAATCAGGAGGCCACGGTAACGGCAGCCGGAACGCTCTCCGACGGAAACGCCCTCGTTAAAACCACGATCCTGCTGGATATCTCCACCTCCATGCCTTCCGCGCTGCGGGAGACGATCCTGGACGCAGTGGAGCGCCTGATCGAATACAAGCCGGATCACGAAGCCTACCAGCTGGTCCTCTTCGGCGACGAGATCTCCGTCCTGCAGGACTTCTCCTATGACCGCTATGACCTCTCGGAGGCGGCGGAGGGCATCGCCTTTGACGGCCAGGCCAGCCGGGTCTACGACGCTGTGTACAATACCATCCCCCCGCTTGCCTCGGAGAGCGGCGCGCCTGTATTCTACCGAACCATCGTCATCACAGACGGCGTGGACGACACCGCCACTGGCATCACCAAGGAGGAGCTGTATCTCGCCCTGCAGGACCAGCGCTATCCCGTGGACGTCATCGCTGTGGGCGCAACAGGGGAAAACCGGGATCTCTCCGCCATCGCGCGCATCAGCGGCGGCAGCTACCAGCCCCTCGGAGACGGGACGGACACCGCCGCGCTGGCCCAGTCGCTGTCTGTCGGGACCTATGCCTATTTCACGGCCGAGGTGCCGGAATCCCTGCTGGACGGCTCCACCCGGCAGGTGGATGTGAGCGACGGCGCCAACAGCGTCAGCATCGATGTGAAATTCCCCGTCTTCGGCGCGCCGGCGGCTGATACGCCTGCGTCTCCGGAGGGTGAGCCTCCTGCTGACGCAGAGCCGCCGGAACCGGACCCCTCCCCCTCCCTTCTGGAGCGCTACGGCGTCTATCTCCTCTGCGGCGGCGGGGCCATTGTGCTGCTGGTCATTATCCTCCTGATCGCCTCATCCGCCCGGCGGAAAAAGAAGAAACAGACGCCGCCGCCCCCGCCGGCCGACCTGGTGCCGCCGAGGACCGCTGCGGCGGCTACGGAATTTTTCCGGGACGACGGCAGCGACGGCACACAGTACACCATCCAGCTCAGCGACATCAGCCGCCCGGACCGGATCTGGACCCTTCCGGTCCGCGGCGAGGTCCTGATCGGGCGGGCAGAGCACTGCCCTGTCCGTCTGGACGACAGAAGCGTATCCCGAGAGCACTGCAAAATCACTCCATCGGAAAGCGGCCTGACGCTTATCCATCTGAGCACCACCAACCAGACCGCCCTCAACGGCACCCGCGTTACAGACGCCGCGCCCCTCCAGTCAGGCGACACGCTGAAGATTGGACGGGAGCAGCTGCACGTAGACTATATCCAGGCTTTGGGCGCGCCGGTTCGCCAGGCGCAGCCCCAGGCGGCGGACGGCAAAAAAACAGAGTCGATCTTTGATCGGTCATAAAGAGGTGGGCCATGGCGGTTGTATACGCGGCCCGCTCCCATGTGGGATGGCGCCGGGAAGAAAACGAGGACAATCTATATGCTGACGGCGTGACCCTCCCGCCGGATATCTGCCGCCGCCCCTTTTCCATCGACGGCAGCGCCGCCATACCGGCCATTTTCGCCGTGTGCGACGGGATGGGGGGCGAGGCCGACGGCGCCGATGCGGCCCGGCAGGCGGCGGAGCTGCTCCGCCGCCACGGCCCGTCCATCAAAGCTGCTGCGCCGGATGCGCTGACAGGCGCCGTGCAGGATTATGCCGACGCGGTGAACCGGGCGCTGCGGCAGGGGCGGAGAGGCGCTGCGCGGCGGGGCACCACCCTGGCTGCGGCGGTGGCCGCAGCAGACGGCGTCCACTGTTTCAATATGGGCGACTCCCGCATCTACTGTCTGGGGCAGGAGGGGTTCCAGCAGGTGACCCGCGACCACACCGCCGGCGCAGCCCAGGGCCGCAGCCACCAGCTGACCCGCTGCATGGGCATCGGAGATCTGTGGGCGGTGGAGAGCTATCCCCCCCTGCGGGGGCAATGCCGCCTGCTCCTCTGCTCCGACGGGCTGACAGACATGGTCCCTCCGCCGGATCTGGAGGAAACGCTGCGGCGCTGCGCCGCCGTTTCCCAGGCCGCCGACCGCCTTGTCCAGCTGGCGCTGGAGGGCGGGGGAAGGGACAATATCACCGTCATCGTGGCAGATATCGGAGCGCCGGCTCCCTCTCCGGCCCTGCGCCGGACCATCACGCTGAAAGGGTAAAACGCCATGAAATTGACGCTCCTCTCCCAGCAGGAATTTACCAGCATCTCTCTGCCGGAAAAGTGCGCCGGGCGCTATGTCCTGCGCGCCAGGAATGCCGCCGGCCGGCTGTCGGAGGTCGTCGCCGTGGAGGCGGTGCGCTCCGCGGATTCCGGCCAGCCCCAGTGGGTCTTGAAGTCCAACCGGCGGTTCACCCTCGTAGACGCCGAGAGAAAGCCCCTTTCCAGCGCCGTGCTCCGCCCCCTGGCGCTGCACCGGATCGAAAGCACGGAGGGCGGGGCCGGCCCCGTGTCCTATGTGCTCTACACCGAGCCGCTTACCGGCGACCGCAGGCGCTACCGCGGCTATGAGCTGGTGGAGCAGTCCGCCGTGCTGACCATCGGCCGAAGCCCCGACTGCAGCATCGTCTACACCAGCGACTTTGCCTCCCGCCGCCACGCCGAGCTGACCATCTCTCCCGGCCGCATCACTCTGCGGGACACGGACAGCGCC
Source organism: uncultured Oscillospiraceae bacterium (assembly GCA_904398675.1). Taxonomy (GTDB): domain Bacteria; phylum Bacillota; class Clostridia; order Oscillospirales; family Oscillospiraceae; genus CAJFPI01. The sequence continues at coordinate 10,784 of CAJFPI010000115.1, read as the reverse complement.
AACGGCACCTATGTCAACGGGCAGGCCGTGCGGCAGAGGACGCTGCAGGTGGGAGACACGGTCTATATCATGGGCCTGCAGATCGTTGTGACGCCCCGCCGCCTCTTTTTGAACAACCCCGACGGGAAGGTCCAGGTCAACAGCGCCGCCCTGCGGCCCTGCCGCCTCCCGGCGGCGCCCCCCGTCCCCTCTTATGACGAGGAGGACGAGGACTGCGGCGGAAACGAAGAGGAATTTTACTACCGCGCCCCCCGGTTCAAGCGGGATGCGGCGGACTTTACGCTGAAACTGGACGCGCCGCCGGCCAATCAGGACAAGGACGACGTGCCTATGATCCTGCTCATCGGCCCCTCCATGACCATGGGCATGGCCTCCATGGCCACGGGGATCTATGCCGTTACCAACGCCATCTCCCGCGGGGACATCTCCTCGGCCATCCCCTCTATCGTTATGAGCCTCAGCATGCTGCTGGGGACGCTGATGTGGCCCCTGATCACAAAGACCTATCAGCGCAGGCTGCGGCGGCGCAGGGAACAGCGGCGCCAGGAGACCTATCAGGCGTATCTTGACAAGATGGAAGGGCTGGTGGCCCGGGAGACGTCCCTGCAGGAGGAGCTCCTGCGGGAAAACGACCCGGACTGCGCCGCCTGCGCCGCCCAGGTCCTCTCCCCCGCCCCCCGCATCTGGGAGCGCACGGAAAAGCATTCGGACTTCCTCTCCCTGCGCCTGGGCTGCGGCGACCTCCCTCTCAGGGCCGACATCCAGTACCCCGAGCGGCGGTTCACCGTGGAGGAGGACAATCTCACCGAGGCCATGTACCGCTTTGGCGAGCGAGAGCGGCTCGTCCGGAATGTGCCGGTGTGCCTGCCCCTGCGGGAGCGGTTCGTCAGCGGCGTCTACGCCCCCCGGGAGGAGCGGTTTGCCCTGGCCAAAAGCCTGATTCTCCAGATTGCCGCCCGGCACAGCTATGACGAGGTCAAGCTGGCGGTGATCTATGATGAGAGCGACGGGGCGGACTTCTCCTTCGTGCGCTGGCTGCCCCACACCATGGACAACGGGCGGACGGTCCGGTATCTCGCCACCAACGCCGACGAAGCCAAGGTCCTCTCCGCCTCCCTGAGCGCTGTGTTTGAATACCGGCGGGGCCTCAGCGAGAGCCGCCTCAGCGACGAGCTGCCCTACTTTGTCATCCTCTGCCTGGACAAGGCCCTGGCCGCCAAGACCGAGTGCGTCCGCCGCATCCAGGAGCACAAGGAAAACCTGAAATTCTCCGTGGTGTCCCTCTTCCCCCGCCTGCAGGACCTGCCCAAGGAGTGCGCGGCTGTGGCGGCCGTCCAGGGCGGGCAGGGCAGCCTTACCTTCATCAGCGCCGTCAGCGAGCCGCCGGTGCTCTTCCGCACCGATGGGACGCAGGCGCCGGATATGGCGCGGATCACCGCCGTGCTGGCCAACACCTTTGTGGACCTCAGCGGCTCGGCCTTCACCCTGCCCAGGAAATACACCTTCCTGGAGATGCTGGGCGTGGGGGCGGTGGAGCACCTGAACCTGGCGGAGAGCTGGGCCGCCAGCGATCCCACCAAGTCCCTGGCCGCGGCGGTGGGCGTGGACCGGTACGGCGAGCCCTTCCAGCTGGACCTCCATGAGCGCGCCCACGGCCCCCACGGGCTGGTGGCGGGCATGACCGGCTCGGGCAAGAGCGAGTTTATCATCTCCTACATCCTCTCCATGGCCATCCACTTCCACCCCTATGAGGTGGCCTTTATCCTCATCGACTACAAGGGCGGCGGCATGGCCAAGGCCTTTGAATCCATCCCGCACACCGCCGGCGTCATCACCAACCTGGACGGCAACGGCATCCAGCGCTCCCTGGCCTCCATGCGCAGCGAGCTGCACCGGCGGGAGCGGCTGTTCCGGGAGGTGTCCAAGCAGCACAGCATCAGCAATATCGATATCTATAAATATCAAAAGCTCTACCGGGAGGGGAAGGTCACCGAGCCCCTGCCCCACCTCCTCATCATCTCCGACGAGTTTGCCGAGCTGAAAAAGGAGCAGTCGGAGTTTATGACGGAGCTGACCAGCACCGCCCGGGTGGGGCGGAGCCTGGGGGTCCACCTGATCCTGGCCACCCAGAAGCCCGGCGGCGTGGTGGACGACCAGATCCGCAGCAACAGCCGGTTCCGGGTCTGCCTGAAGGTGCAGGACAACAGCGACAGCATGGAGATGCTGGGCCGGCCGGAGGCGGCGGCCCTGGTGGACACCGGCCGGTTCTACCTGCAGGTGGGCAACAACGAGATCTTCGAGCTGGGCCAGTCTGCCTGGGCCGGCGCGCCCTACTACCCCGCCGCCAGGGTCCTGCGGGACCGGGACGACGCGGTGTCCGTCATCGACACCAACGGGCGTATCATCGCCGAGGCCAACGTTGACCGGTTCGCCGCCGTCAAGGACCCGCCCAAGCAGCTGGACGTGCTGACAGAGTATATCCGCGCCTTCAGCGAGGGGGAGGGTATCCGCCGCTGGAAGATGTGGCTGGACCCCATCCCCGCCCGGATCGACCTGGACCAGGTGACGGAGAAATATGCCGCGGCAGAGAGCAGCCCCTTCTCCCTGGCGCCGGTGGTGGGCGAGTACGACGACCCCGGCCATCAGGCCCAGGGCGTGCTCCGCGTCCCCATCACGGAGGGGGGCAACGTGATCGTCTACGGCGCGGCGGGCAGCGGCAAGGAGATGTTTATCGAGGCCATGTGCTGCTCCCTGCTCAAGCACCACAGTCCCCGGGAGGTGAGCCTCTACCTGCTGGACTTCGGCGCGGAGACCCTCACTTCCTTTGCTGACGCGCCCCATGTGGGGGAGGTGATCCTCTCCTACGAGACGGAGAAGGTGCAGAATCTCTTCAAGCTGCTGCTGGGTCGGCTCCAGACCCGGAAAAAGCTGCTGTCCCGGTTCGGCGGGGACCTTCTCCAGTACAACGTCCAGGCCAAGCAGCCTGAGCCCAGCCTGGTGGTGGTGATCCACAACTACGCCGCCTTCACCGAGCTCTTTGAGGAGCGGGGGGCGGACATCAACTATCTGACCCGGGAGGGTACCAAGTACGGCATCTACTTCGTCCTCACCTGCACCGGGGTCAACAACGTGCGGCTGAACCTGCTGCAGAACTTCAGGAACATCTACTGCCTGCAGCTCAACAACGCCGACGACTATGCCAGCGTGGTGGGCAAGACCGGCGGGCTGCTGCCGGAGAAACACCGGGGCCGGGGTCTTGTCCGCCTGGATAAGGACAGCCTCTTTGAGTTTCAGACCGCCAGCGTCACCAGCCAGTCCCCGCCCCAGGGGTGGATCCGCGCCTTTGCCAAAGAGCTGGCCGGGCAGTACGCCGGCGTAAGCGCCGCGGCGGTGCCGGTGCTGCCGGAGCGGGTGACGGAGCAGTTCCTCGCCCCCTATGTGGCGGCGGGGGATCTCAGCCGCCTGCCTGTGGGCGTGGAGAAGGAGACGCTGGACGTCGCCTACTGGAACTTCACCGAGCGGCCGGTACACCTGGTGCTCTCCGTCAACCGGGAGTGGCAGGGCCTGGCGGACGCGGTGAGCGTCCTGGCCGCAGGCCGCTGCGGCGTGCGGACCATGCTGCTGGCGGCAAAGGGCACCGCCTTCGCCCCGGCTCAGACCGGCACCCTCTCCCTCTATACCGACGCCCCCGGCTGCGTGGGGGCGGTGCGGGAGATCTTTGACACGGTGCTCCGCCGCAACAATGCCTACAAGGACGCCCTGGCCGCCGGGGAGGCGGCCCCCCGGTTCGAGCCGCTTTTTGTGGTGATCGAGTCCCTGGCGGACCTGAAGGCGGCGCTGACGCTGCCTGCCGCTGACGGGGGGGAGAAGACCGCAGACGACGACACCCCCCTCAACCGCCTGCAGCTGGCCATGGAGAAGTGCGACAGGGCCTACGGCGTGTACTTCCTGGTGGCCGAGAGCCTGGGTGCCCTGACCCCCTTTACCGCCGAGAGCTGGTACAAGGCCCAGGTGGACGGCAGCAGCGGCATCTGGGTGGGCAGCGGCATCTCCGGCCAGTACCGCCTCACCGTCAGCCGCAAGCCCCAGGACGCCTCCGCCGAGCTGGGGGCGGACTTTGGCTACCTGGTCCGCCGGGCGGCGGCGGTGCAGGTGAAATTTATCCAGTGACGGGGAGGTGGAGAAATGAAAAAGTTTCTGGTGGATGTGTATCTCCCCGCGGCGGGAAAGCACTTTGACGCATATCTCCCCGCCGCCAAGCAGATCGGCGAGGCGACACGCCTGCTGGCAGAGCTGGCCGGACCCCTCTCCGGCGGCAGCTATCAGGGCACGGCGGACGCCCTGCTCCTGGACGCCGGCAGCGGCCGGCCCTTCCCCCGGGGGGACACGGTGGCCGACGCGGGCATCCGCAACGCCTCCCGGCTGATCCTCATTTAGCGGTAACGTTTCGGCGTTATGCAATAAACAAACAAAAAGGAGAGAGGCAAGATGAAGTTTGTGGTAGACCCCCCTGAGCTGCACAAGGCATCTCAGAAATTCACCCAGCTGGCGGAGGAATATACCAGCGTGTACAACCGCCTGATGAATACTGCCAGCACCATGGGCGAGGCGTGGAAGGCCGCCGACAACCTGGCCTTTGTGGAGCAGATCACCGGTTTCTGCGACGATCTCAAGGCCATGACGGACCACCTCCAGCAGGCGGCCCAGGCCCTGGAGCAGCAGGCCACCAACTACGAGACCACCCGCGACAACAACGTGACCGGCGTCAAGCAGCTGGCAAACTGAGGAGGGAAACGGTATGGCAATGACACAGATCACCCTTGACAGCGATCAGGTATTGGCGATTGCATCCCAGATCGAAAGCGACAACCAGGAGCTCCAGCAGCTTTTGAACGACAGCAAGTCCACCGTGGACAGCCTCTCCTCCTACTGGAGCGGCCAGGCCGCGGAGGAGACCCGCAGCGCCTATGAGGCCTTTGCCGGGAAATTCTTCCAGACCTACTATGATGTGCTGGACCAGTATGTCAAGTTCCTGCGCAACAACGTGGCGGCCCAGTATGAGCAGACCGAGCAGGTCAACACCCGGCTTTCCGACGCGTTCAAATAAAGTTTCATGCGCCACGGGCGCACCACGGACACAGGCAAAGGCCGGGGCGCATGCAGCTTTTGCGCATGCGGGCCGCCCCGGCCCACGCGCTTGGATTTCATGGCCGTGCCGCCGAAAGCGGCACATGGCCGATTCTGCTATGCTTTTGCATAGCAAAAACCCCACAGCCGGGGCGTCCCCAGGGCGCCCCGGCGGAAGGCGGTATCCTATGAAAATCAAACGAATCCTCATAACCGCTCTGGTTATGATTTTGGCAGGAGGGGCAAGCGGCTGCATGGGAGAGAGAAAACAAAACAGCAACGAGGCCGCCCTGGCGTATATGGAGCAGAAATACGGCGAGCCGTTCGAGTATGCCGGTTCCTGGGGCAACAGCCTCTCCGGCACCCACGAGCTGCTGGTCCGCTGCGACAGCCTCCAGGACGCGGTGCTGGTAGAGATCGAAAACTACCGGTCAGACAACCCGGTGTTCCGGGACAACTATCTGGCCGTCAAATACGAGGGGGAGACCCGGGCGTTTCTGGAGCAGTGCGCCCTCTCGGTGTTCGGGGAGGCCGCGGTGTACTACTCGGCCATCCGGACCGGCCTCTCGGAGGACCTGGCGGCGGACGCCAGTTTTGAGGAATACCTGGCGGACACCCGGGCGCCCCTGTCCATCCTGGTGGAGGTGCCGGCGGGCAGCTTTTCCTCCGACGACCAGGCCCGGGCCCTGGGGGAGGCTGTGGCGGCGGCAGGATGCCATTTCCGCCTCACCCTCATGGTGGTGGAGGACGGCGTGTACGGCACGCTGGACCGGGAGGCCCTGAGCGAAAAAATCGGCCTGCGGGACTTTGTCCACTGCGCGGAGGTGCGCAGCCTGGGCAGCGGCCTGACGGTCAGCTGGCTGGGGAGGGAGTAGTCTATGGGGACACCCTATCACGACCAGGCGGAGGTTGCCGCTCTGCTGGAGACAAATTTTTATCAGCTGGCCAAGTACGGTCCCGGCACCATTGACGGCGTCCCCGGCCTGGAGGGGTTTGAGGTGCTGAACGTGGGGACCTTTGACCGTAACGAATACCCCAGCCCCTACCCCATGGAAAACATATCTGATCCCAACGCCTTTAAGGCCATCACCGTCCGGGACAGCCAGGGCAACATCTACGTCCACTTCAACGGCACCGGCGACGGGTTCTGGGGCTACAACTCCGCCGCCTACGGCCCGGTGAACGGTGAGGTCAATTCCAGCGTGCAGAAGTGGGCTGAGTCCTATTTTGACCGCATGGTGGAGACCTACTACGACGGCGCCTCCTCGGGGGACCTCTATGTCACCGGCCACTCCCAGGGGGGCAACAACGCCCAGTATGTGACCCTGGCCTCGGAGCACGGCGACGAGATCACCAGCTGCATAGAGCTGGACGGCCCCGGCTTTTCCTCGGAGATGATCGAGCATTTGAAAAACAAGTACGGCGAGGCCTACTACGAGATGCAGCGGGAGAAGATCTACGCCTACATCGGCGAGAGCGACTTCGTCAGCTGCCTGGGCCAGGAGATCATCATCCACGACGACCATGTCACCTATATCGACACGCCGGACGGCTATGAGAACATTGTCAATTTTCACGCCGCCGACGGGCTGCTGGACGAAAACGGCCGCCTCAACCCCGTGGTGGAGGACGACAGCGCGTTTCGGAAATTCGTGGTGGACGTGGCGGACCGCATCCAGGAGCTGCCCCAGGACCAGCAGGAGCAGGCGGCGGAGCTGATCATGAAGATCTGCGAAAACGCGGTGGGCGACCGGGAGCCGATCGTCGCCACCTTCTCCCCGGAGGAGATGGATCAGCTGAAAACCCTACTGATCCCCATCGTCATGGAGACCCTGGAGGACAATGAGGACGCGCTGCAGGAGGTGCTGGAGGAGCTGGGGGTGGACCCGGCCATCGCCGGGCTGGCGGACACCCTGGTCCACGAGTACAACGATCTGTCCCCCGAGCTGCGGCAGCAGGCGCTGGAGGCCCTGGCCGCCTGCCTCACCGTGAACGAAAACGGGCAGATTGATCCGGACCTGAGCCAGATCGAGATTTTCCCGGTGCTGGCGGCGGCGCTGCCCATGCTGGTGGAGACGGCGGTCCACCACCCGGAGGACATCATGGCCACCATCCATGCCCTGGGCCTGGACGAAAAGCTGGCGGCCTACCTGAAGGAGAACCCGGGGGTGGCCGTGGCGGCGGTCCTCCTCTCGCCGGTGCTCGCCCCCCTTGTGGTGGACGCTGTGGTGCTGGTGCGGATCGCCGATGCATTCATCCACATGGTGGAAGGCATCGCCGATCTGGCAGAGGAGGTCCGGGACTTTGTCCTCAACTGCCTGCAGGCGTTCAAGGAGGCCATCGGCAGGCTGAAGGAGTTCCTCTACCGGATGAGCCCCGGCGTGAGATATGCGGAAAACAACCCCTATTTCAAGGCGGACACTGACAGGCTCCGGGACTATGCCCGGCGCATCAGTGACGTCAACCGCCGCCTGCGGGATCTGGACAGCGATCTCAGGGGGCTCTACTGGCAGGTGGGCCTGCTGGACATCTGGGACATCCTGGTGGCCAACCTTATCACCAGCCAAAGCCCCACCCTCCGCCAGGTCTGCTCTTATCTCAACGATGCGGCGGACCGCCTGGAGGAGGCGGAGCGGAAGGCTCTGGACTATATGGGAGGATGACGGCATGAGCAGTTTAAGCGGGTGCAGAAACGAGCTGCGCTCTATTATCCGGGAGCTGCGGGACATTGAGTGGGGCGTCCGGCGGGACTTCACCGGCATCGGCGAGGACCTGTGCGGCAACTGCATTGAGAAAATCGCCGACAAGTACGACGGCGTGCTCAACCGCCTCAACAACGTCAACTACAACCGCCTGGCCTCCTGGATCACCGGCGAGGAATAGGAGGCAGCCCATGGCAAAGCAGGTTGTGGATACCCAGCGGATCTCCGCCTCTGCCGCGGCGATCCGCCAGGCAGACGAGAACATTGAACGGGCGCTGGACACGCTGGAGAAAAAGGGACGCCGCCTGGAAACCAGCTGGCGCAGCCGCGCCGGCGAGGCGGCCCAGACGGCCATGTATCAGCTGATTCAAAACAACGCCGCCCGCTCGGCGGTGCTGCAAAATTATGTCCGCATGCTGGAGCAGCAGGTCTCCCCCGGCTATGCGGAAACAGAGACCGTCAACACCAAGCTGGCGGATCAATTCAAGTGAGGTGGATGGGATGGCGTCAATCGAGGTCAATCACAGCGTCCTGCGGGAGGTGGCCCAGGCAGTGGAGGACTACTGCGGCGCCCAGGACCGGGAAATGCGCCGGGCCGACGAGGACGTGAAGGCCATGCTCTCCTCCGACTGGCTGGGGGCCGACGCCCGGGACTTCGGCGGCAGATGGGAGGGCGTGGACGGCAGCGGCTCCACGGCGGTAAAGCTCCGGGACTCCTGGCAGCGCTTTGGCGAGGGGCTCACCGCCTGCGCCAACGAATATGCCGCCGCCCAGGCGGAGGTCTACAACGCCGCCAGCCGCCTGCCCAAATTCCTGTACTGGTAAAGGGCGGCGCCGGGCGCTCTCCCGGCTGAAACTGTGCCGCACAACGCGGCGAAATGAGGAGGGCTTATGACAGAAACGGTGCTCACTCCCCTGGCGCAGGTGCTGGGGGAGGATTTTACGGATATCCGTCCCATGGAGGAGGACGGCGGTCTCAGCCGTCTCTTCTGCGCCTATAAGCGCAGCCTGCAGGTGGAGGTGGTCATCAAGCGCATGCGGGCGGACCCCGCCCACCCCATGGACGTGCGGCGGGAGGCCCGGGTCATGACGGGCCTGCGCCACCAGTACCTGCCCCGCATCTTTGACCTGAAGATGGACGGCCAGGGCTACTGCTACACCATTATGGAACGGATCCCCGGGTGCACGCTGCGGAAATATGTCCAGACCCACGGAGCCCTGGACCAAAAGCAGACGCTGCTGTGGATGAAACAGCTGTGCCAGGCCGCCGCCTATATGCACGGGCAAAAGCCCCCGGTGATCCACAGCGACATCAAGCCGGAAAACATCATGATCACGCCGGAGGGCAATATCTGCCTCATCGACTTCAACGTCTCCCTGGAGCTGCGGGAGGAGGGGGCGGAGGCCCTGGGCGCCACCCAGGGCTACGCCGCGCCGGAGCAGTATAACGTGGACCCCCGCAGCTTTGGCGACCCGGCCGCTCTGTCCCCCCGGCGCCGGGAGATGTACGACACGGTGCTGGCGGCCCAGGGGTACGGCCGGGTGACCGCCCGGACGGATCTCTACGCCATCGGCGCCGTGGCCTATTTTATGCTCACCGGCTACGACCCGCCGGCCTGGAACCAGCCTCCCGTGCCCCTCTCCCGCTATGCCATCACCCTGGGGACCCCGCTGCAGCAGGTGATCGAGCGGTGCATGGAGCCCCGGCCGGAGGGGCGCTTTTCCAGCGCCGAAGAGGTGCTGCGGGCCCTGGATGGCCTTGTGCGGATGGATGGGCGGTATAAGGCGTGGCGGCGCACCTGCCGCACCGCCGCCCTGACAGTGGGCTGCTGCCTCATTCTCTCCGCCTTCTCCGCGGTCTGGGGATGGCTGCTGATGCGCCAGGGAGCGGGAGAGCAGTATAACGCGCTGATCGAAGAGGCCCAGCAGCTGGGAGATGCGATGGACTATGACGGCCAGCAGCAGCGGCTGCTGGAGGCCATCGCCCTGGACCGCAGCCGCCCGGAGGCCTATGCCAACCTGGGCGCCCTGCTCTACCGGCAGGGGGACTACCAGCAGGCCGTGTCCCTGCTGGAGGACCTGGATCCCAACGAGACCGGCGGTCTCAGCCAGGAGGAGGCCGCCTGGGCCCAGGGCCAGATCCAGTATGTGCTGGCCTCCTGCCAGTATCAGCTGGAAGAGTATGACGCGGCGCTGGCCAGCTATCAGCTGGCGGCCTTTTTCTGCCCCGGGGAGGCGGCCTATCAGCGGGATCTTGCCGTCTGTTATGCCCGGCTGGGCTATGACGACAAGGCCCAGGAGGCCGTGGAGGCCCTGTCCCTTCTGGCCACGCAGCCCGGGGACACGGAGCTGGTGGCCGGAGAGATCGCCTACGCGGCGGGGCGGTTTGAGGAGGCTCTGGACCTGCTGGGCGAGTCCGCCCGTCTCTCGGAGGACCCCGGGGTGATTTCCCGGGCCAGCCTCCAGGCTGCACTGTGCTGCCAGCAGCTGGGGGACGCATGGCTGGAGGAGGAGATCCAGCTGCTCCAGAGCGCCGGCCGCCGGCTCACCGCCGCGGAAAACGGCGCACAGATCCAGATGCTGGCCGAGGCGTATATGCGCAGGGCCGCCCTGTATCCCGAGGAGCGGGAGTCGTCCTATGAGGCGGCGCTGGGGTATCTCAGCGACCTGATGGGCCGCGGCCAGCCCACCTTTGCCGTGCAGCAGGAGGCGGCGCTGGTGCTGGAGTATCTGGGCCGCTTTGAGGAGGCGGAGGAGATCCTCCTCCAGCTCCAGACGGACTACCCCGCGGACTACCGGCCCCCTATGCGACTGGCGCTGCTGTATGCCGACTGGGAGAGCCGAAAGGACCCGGAGGAGCGGGACTACCAGCAGATGCTGGCACAGTATGAGGCGGCGGAGGCGCTGTATACCGACGACGGCGTGCCCGACAGCGACATGCTCCGCCTGCGGGAG
>CAJFPI010000114.1 GCA_904398675.1 uncultured Oscillospiraceae bacterium | reverse complement strand
GTCAGGGTGCTCTGCAGCACAAAGCTGGTCTCGGAGGCGTCCACCTCTGCACCCTCGGCCCTGCAGCCCATCACGGCCCAGTAGCGGGCGGAGGTCAAAGAACCGCTGGAGGGATCCAGCTGCATCTCCAGCAGGAGATCGTTCATGAGCAGGGTGAAGGCTGCCCCCTCCTCCGTATCCACCCGGAGGAGGACCAGCTCCCCGGAGGGCCCGTTTCCAGAGAGGCCCTGGTCCAGCATGGATGTGCCGGCAGGGGTGTAGCCCTGGGCGGCGACAAACCGCTCCGCCACCGTCTCGCAGTCGGCGGCCCATGTCTCACCGCCCGCCGCCAGGGAGCGGAGGAAGGCGGCGTCCTCCACCGGGTAGTAGGGGCCGTTCCGGGAAAGGGTAAGCCCTCCCTGCATCACATAGCGGACATAGGCGGCAAAGGGAATGGTGATCTCGCTGTCCGGCACAGCCTCCGCCAGCTCCGCCCCGCCCGCCTCGGTGGAGCGGAAAATCAGATAGTGGTAGGTACCGCCCATCTGGACCCGCCAGCCCTGCTCCTCCACCCAGTTGGTCTCCGACAGGCGGTCCAGATCCGGGTCATCCACGTCCTCCGGCAGAAAGCGCCAGGACACCAGCCACTGGGTGTAGCCGTCCTCGGTGTACCCGTCGCAGCGGAAGATGTCCACCACCGCCTTTTCCACCGGGATGCCCAGGTCCTCCATGCCCTGGGCCTGCTCGGCGATCCACTGCTCCGTCAGGGCCTCCACGTCGTTGTAGTAGGGGTTGGTGTAGCTGACGATCTTCCCGTCCTGGATGGTCATGGTGAGGGTGGACATGGGGCCGCCGTGGCCGTAGTAGCCGGACTCCCGGATGTCCACGGTCAGCGTCACCGTGTCCCCCAGCCGCTGTCCGGCGATGATCTGGGGGTCCTCTCCCATATAGGTGACGCCGTAGTCCGCGGCGGTGCGGTACCAGGCGTCGTCAGCGGCGCCGGTGAAGGTGTCATAGGGATCCAGGCTGTCTGCCAGGTCCGCCGCGCCGATGCCGATTTTTTCCTGCAGGAAGGCGTCCAGAGCGTCCCAATCAATGCGGTAGACCACCTCCGGGCCGCTGTCCTCGTCCCAGCCGTGGAACTGGAGATAGGCCTGCCGCTCCTCCTCGCTGGCCACCTGGAGCACATCCGTCCCCACAAGGCCGTAGAGCAGGATATCATCCAGATCCAGGTGGGTGACGTCGCTGTAGGGGTGGGCAAAAAAGCCGTACCACTCCGGGGTGGACACCCGCTCCTGCCAGAGAGCCAGCTCCTCCTCACTAAGGGCCTCCGGCCGCTGGGCGGTGCAGGCCACTGCCGCCGTCCCCGCTGCCGCGGCCAGCAGCACCAGGCACAAAAGCGCCGTTCCCCGCCGCCGGTTTCGACCGGTCATGATGTTGCGAAACCGCTCCTTCATCACCGCCTTTCCCCCGTAGAAGTGGGTGGAGAGGGCGGCGTGGCGCTGCTTGTGGAGCACCGCCAGCAGCGTCTCGCTGTAGGCCCGGCGGGTCTCCCGGTCCGCCCCGGCCACCACCGCGTCGTCGCAGGTCAGCTCCATATCCCCCTGGGCCTGGCGCACCATGAGCCAGATCAGGGGATTGAACCAGTGGACCGCGTTGGCCAGCAAAAGCACCAGCTGATACCAGAGGTCATGGCGGCGGCAGTGGGTCAGCTCGTGGCGGAGAATAAAGGTGAGGCTGCGGGCGTCATACCCCTCCTCCGGCAGCAGGAGTCTGGGGCGCAGGACGCCGATCACCATGGGGCTTTCCACCGCCGGGGTGATCCAGAGGGCAGGCCGCCGGCCGAGGCCCAGCTCGCCGGCGGTTTTCTCCATGGCAGCCTCCGTTTCCGCGCGGGGCGGACGGGCTGCCGCCATGGCGCGGCGGGAGAGGATCACAGTTCCCGCCAGCTGCCAGAGGAGGAAGAGCACAGCGCCTGCCGCCCATAGGATCAGCAGCACTGCCTCCAGCGGAAGGGCCGTCTCCGCCGCCGATGCCGCCGGAGCGGCGGGGGCAGATGTCTCCGGAAGGGAGGGGGCAGGCTCTCCCGCGTCCGTGGGATTTTCCACGTCGCCGACTGCCGGGACAGGCGTGGGCAGAGACTGGGGCTGCAGGGCAAGGCCCCTGCCCGCCTCATAGGTCACCGACAGCGCCGGCACCTCTACCTGGATGGGGGCCTGCTCTGCCGGCAGGGCGAGAGGCAGGCTGGGCAGCAGGGGCGTCAGCAGCAGCGCCGCCAGACACAGCCACACCCAATACCGCCATTTGGCGTGGTACCGGCGGCCCAGAATTGGTTTCAGCGCAGTGAGCAGGGCGGCGGCCGCCCCGGCCACCAGGGAGACCTTCAGAAGATTCAGCAGCAGTTCCATCTCTCATTCCTCCTCCTTCTCCAGCTCATCCAGAAAATCCCGCAGCTCCGCCAGGTCCGCACGGCTGATGGCCTTGCCCCGGTACAGGGCGGCCACCATGCCGGTGAAGGAATCGCCGTAGAGACGGTGGAGGAGGCTCCGGCCCTCCACCGCCTGATAGTCCGCAGCGGACACCAGGGGGCGGTACAGATTGCCCCGCCCCTCCTTCTCGCAGCTGAGGAAACCCGTCTCCACCAGCCGGCTGAGCGCCGTGGCCACGGCGGGCAGGCTCCAGTCCCGCTGCTCCTTCAGCTGCTGCTGGACATAGGTGGAGCGGACCGCCCCGCCGCTCTCCCAGATGACCTGCATGATCTCCAGCTCCGCGTCTCCCAGCCGTCTTGTCAGCCGTCCCATAAAACCCCCTCCTTATACAGCTGTATAACAGATGGCTATATTATACAGCTGTATAATATAATTGTCAAGGGAAAAAGAAGGTGGGCCTGCAGAACACATTCTGCAGGCCCCTGATGGCAGGTTATAGCGTTTTATAGTGGTAAAACCGGGCAAAGTTGTTGAATAGGATGTCCTCCAGAAGGTTCTCCTCAATCCCCAGCTGCAGCACCTTGTGCAGCTCCTTCTTGGGACACCAGATGGGGTAGTCGCTGCCGAAGAACAGGTGGGTGGGGTCATAGGCGTGGAGAATCGCCATCAGCGTCTCGTGGTCATCCGTATAGGAGAAGGTGCTGGAGATGTCGGCGTAGACGTTGGGGAGCTTGGCCAGGGGGGCGATCTTCTGGAGATCCCAGTCTCCCCAGTTGCCCAGGTGGGCGCCGATGCACCGGAGGGTGGGGAAGGTGGCGGCCACCTCGATCATCCGCTCCGGCCCGGACACATTGACCCGGGGATCTCCCATGTGGGAGATCAGGAACATGTCGTGGGCGGCCATCTCCTCAAACATGGGGAAGAGGCGCTTGTCATTGAGCACAAAGTGCTGAAACTCCGGATGGATCTTGATACCGTAGATCCCGTGGTCCCGCAGCCACTTCAGCTCCTCCGCATAGTTTTCGTACTCCGCATGGAGGGTGCCGCAGGGGATGAACTGGGGATGGCTCTGGGTCTCGGTGTAGATATAGCGGTTGATGTGCTCCACCTGGTGGGCGCTGGTGGCGGCGGAGAAGACCATGGCATAGTCGATGCCGGCCTCCCACAGCACATCCAGCAGCTCCTGAACGGTGCCATAGTGGTTGGGCGGCTCCGGCAGCTCGAAGTAGTCCGCTGTGGCCACCGTGGCCTTTTTGGCAATTTTATCCGGGAAAATATGCGTGTGTGCGTCGATTACGCGCATGGTATACCCCCATTCCGCCGCAGCCCGCGGCGTAGATCAAAATAAGATGCCCCGGCGAATGGGTATCTTCATGTTATATTCTGATTTATTAGTATACCACAACAGATTTTTTTAAAATATTGCAGATACCGCCAAAATTCCCGCGGTCAGCAAAAGCAAAATTAGGATAAGTTTCCATACGAAACGGATCCAGCGGTCATAGGGGACCCGTCCGAAGGCCAGTCCGCCCATCACGACAGCCGCAGTGGGGGTGACGATGTTCACAAGGCCGGAGGCAGCCTGAAAGGCGGTAACGATCAGCGCCTTGTCCACGCCGGCGAACTGCCCCAGCGGCGCCAGAATGGGGATGGAAAGGGTGGCGAGGCCGGAGGAGGAGGGGATCAGAATGGAGAGGGGGAGATAGAGCAGAAATACCAGGAGGACAAAAACGGTGTTTCCCGCGCCGCTGAGGGCCTCCTCGCCCCAGTGAAGGATGGTGTCGGTGATGGCCCCGTCGTTCATCAGCACCGTGATGCCCCGGCTGATGCCGATAATGAAGGCCACGCCGATAAGGTCCGCCGCGCCGGAGACAAAGGCGTCGGCAGTCTCCTCCTCACCAAGGCCGTATACCAGGCCGATGAGAATGCCGCTGACCAGGAACAGTCCGCTGAGCTCCGGGAACCACCAGCCCAGCGTGGGCAGGGGGAGGCCGATTTCATCAAAGGGGATCACGGCATAAATCATGATGAGGAACACCAGGGCGAAGAGGGCCAGAGCCAGCTTGCGCCGTCCGGTAAGCGCCGGGGGCTGGCCGGTGCGGAGGAACTTCGCGTCCCGTCCCGCAGTCAGAGACTGCTCCGGGTGGGCCTTGATCCGCCGGGCATAGGCCATGACGTACCAGACGGCCGCCCCCTCGAATACGGCCAGCATCAAAAGTCTGAGACCGATGCCCTCTCCCAGGGAGACGCCGGCAAAGCCGGAGGCGATGCCTGTGGCGAAGGGGTTCACCGTGCCGGCCATGACGCCGGCCCCCGCTCCCAGAAGGATCACCGCGATGGCCGTCACCGCGTCGTATCCCGCCGCCACAAACACGGGGATCAGCAGGGGAAAGAAGGCCATGGTCTCCTCCCACATGCCAAAGGAGGTGCCGCCCAGGCCGAAGAAGATCATCAGGATGGGGATCAGCAGCATCTCCCGGCCGTGGAGCAGGCGGATGATGTTGGCAATTCCGGCGTCGATGGCGCCGGTTTTCATCATGACGCCCAAAAAGCCCCCTACCATGAGAATAAACACAGCCACGTCCACCGCGTCAAAAAAGCCCTGGAAGGGGGCCAGGATCACGTCGCCCACGCCCTGGGGGTTGGGCTCCGCCGGGGCGTAGGTCCCCGCAACAGGGGCCTGGTCCTCCCCGGTCCGCTCATACTGTCCTGCGGGGATCAGCCAGGTGGCCGCCGCCACTGCGATAAGCAGGAAAAATAGGATGGTATATGCTGTAGGCATGCGAAATCGTTTCATGGAAATCCCTCCAATCTCCCTTATCATGCCGCGCATCGGCGGCGCTATGTCTGGAGATTCCTTCCTCCAAGATGTTTCCTGTATGCCGGAGCAGAGGGGGAATAAACGGCCCGCCTGGTCCATAAAATAGGCAGATGAACGCTTTTCGGCAAAGTTGTATAGACTTTTCGCTGTATACAGCGTATTTTTAGGCGGTTTCCGCCATTGTGGCTGCGTGCGCTGTGTGGTATACTGTATCCAATATAAAGACAAATGTATTTTATATAAAAACAAAAGGAGGTACGCACATGATGACCAACGCCTATTTGAATGCAGTCTATCAGGACACGGTGCGGCGCAACCAGGGGGAGAACGAGTTCCTTCAGGCGGTGCTGGAGGTTTTCACCTCCCTGGAGCCCTATGTGGAGCGGCATCCGGAGCTGGCCGCCCACGGTATCATGGAGCGTCTTGTGGAGCCGGAGCGGATGGTGACCTTCCGGGTGACCTGGGAGGACGACGGAGGCAGGGTCCATGTGAACCGGGGCTACCGGGTGCAGTTCAGCTCCGCCATCGGCCCCTACAAGGGCGGGCTGCGGTTCCACCCGTCGGTGAACGCCTCCATTATCAAATTCCTGGGCTTTGAGCAGATCTTCAAAAACAGCCTCACCTCCCTGGCCCTGGGCGGTGCCAAGGGCGGGGCTGACTTCGATCCCAAGGGCCGCAGCGACGGGGAGGTGATGCGGTTCTGCCAGGCCTTCATGACCGAGCTCCACCGCCACATCGGCGCCAACTGCGACGTCCCCGCCGGGGACATCGGCGTGGGCAGCCGGGAGATCGGCTACCTCTTCGGCCAGTACAAGCGGCTGTGCAACAACTTCACCGGCGTCCTCACCGGCAAGGGCCTCCAGTTCGGCGGCAGCCTTACCCGCAAGGAGGCCACGGGCTACGGCCTGCTCTACTTTGTGGAGGAGATGCTCCGCAGCCTGGCCCACGAGACCGTGTTCGGCAAGACCATTGTGGTGTCCGGGTCGGGCAACGTGGCCATCTACGCCGTGGAGAAGGCCACCCACCTGGGGGGACGGGTCATCGCCATGTCCGATTCCGGGGGCTATATTGTGGACGAGGGCGGCATCCGGCTGGACGTGGTGAAGGCCATCAAGGAGGAGGAGCGGGGGCGCATCAGCGAATATGCCCGGCGGGTCCCCGGCAGCCGGTATGTGGAGGGCTGCGGCGGCATCTGGTCCCTGCCCTGCCAGGTGGCCCTGCCCTGCGCCACCCAGAACGAGCTGGACCTTGCCGCCGCCCGCACCCTGGTGGAAAACGGGGTGATGGCCGTGGGGGAGGGGGCCAACATGCCCTGCACCGCCCAGGCGGTGGCATGGTTCCAGGAGCACGGGGTTCTTTTTGCCCCGGCCAAGGCGGCCAACGCCGGCGGCGTGGCGGCCAGCGGACTGGAGATGAGCCAGAATGCCATGCGCGCCACCTGGTCCTTTGAGCAGGTAAACGAAAAGCTCCGGGACATTATGATCAACATTTTCCGCGTCTCCCAGGAGGCCGCCGAGGCGTGCGGCCGGCCTGGGGATCTGGTCACCGGGGCCAACGTGGCCGGGTTCCAGAAGGTGGCCGACGCCATGCTCTCCGAGGGGCTGTATTAATTTTTGCAGGAAAGCAGCCTTGCCGCTTTTGTGAAAAGTCGATTTTGACACAGGGGCTGTGTACCCCAAAACGGCGGACCGAACCGGTCCGCCGTTTTTTCTCTTGACATGCATCGATAATCGATGTATAGTATACCTAGATAAACAAGGGAAAGGAGGAGAGCGTATGGCGCCAAAGGAGAAGGGAAACGCCCCGGGCGGCGCGTCCATGCTGGTGCTGGCCCTTTTGAAGGACCAGGAGATGTACGGCTACCAGATCATCGAGGAGCTGGAGAAACGCAGCAACAACGTCTTTCAGATGAAGGAGGGCACCCTCTACCCCCTGCTCCACAGCATGGAGAAGGAGGGGCTCGTCACCGGGCGGGAGGGCCAGTCCCCCGCCGGGCGCACCCGCCGCTACTACCGCATCACCTCCTCCGGCCGCAGGGAGCTGGAGGAGCGTGAGCGGGCCTGGCACGTCTATGCCAGCGCGGTGTCGGCGGTGCTGGCGGGGGCATAGGAGGACGCGGAATGCGGAGGACATACTGGTGGCTGTACGCCGCCACGAAGAAGATACGGTTTTCCATGGATCGGGAGCGGGTCTGGCAGGAGCTGGAGGGCCACATCCAGGAGCGCATGGAGGCCGGGGAGGAGCGGGGCCTCTCCCGCGACGAGGCGGAGAAGGCGGCGGTGGCGGCCATGGGGGACCCGGAGGCGCTGGCGGAGGAGCTGGGAAGGCTCCACGCCCCCTACTGGGGCTGGCTGTGGCGCGTAAGCCAGTGGGCGCTGGGCCTTGTGCTGGTGTGGTCCCTCCTTGCCGGTGCGTGGCCCCGCGCGCTGGAGGACCTGTGGGGCTATTTGGAAGGGGTGTCGGAGGTGGAGCTGCCGCCGGTGGTGGAGACCAGCCGGGTAGAATATGAGGAGGGAAAATTCTATGAGACCACCTCCCGCCTGGTCCGTGCCTGGCAGGATCTGGAGCTGGGGGAGGCGGGGGGCTACCGCTGGAGCGTCCCTGTCGCCTATCTGCGCTGCCACACCCAATCGGAGGACGCCCCGGCGGATGTGCCGGACTACAACACCCTCACGATCTACCTCGCCGCCGAAAGCTGTCGGTTCTGGGAGCGGTGGGAGGCGGGCGGCACCCTCTTCACCGTCACGGACAACACCGGCTATGCCTACCCCGACTGGGAGGAGACCTACACTCCCCGCCGCGGCAGCATCGGCGCCTCCGACTACATCGCATATTCCTTTGGCCCCTACACCGGGTATGAGACCTGCTTTTCTGCCACTTACAGGGTGCCGGACTTTTTCTCCGCCGAGGGGGTGCTGGAAATCACCAGCGTCCCCCATCCGGAGGCGCTGGAGTGGCTGGAGGTGACGGTGGGGGGCGAGAGGCTGCGGATCGATCTCCGGGGAGGTGAGGTGCAGTGAAAAAGGGGAAGATCCTGGAGCGGCGGAGCTACCGCCTGCGGTGTCTCCGCAACTGGGCGCTGGCGGCGCTGGTGCTCTTTCTCATGTGGATGGGGGCGGGATACCCGCTGCCCAGGTCCATGGAGTTTCAGCGGATGGAGCGGCAGCGGCTGCTCCACCCCTCCCAGATCCTGCTGGAGGTGGAGGGCGGCCGCAGCGGGGACGACGATCTGGCCCTTGGTGTGACGGAGGACCACGTCCACACCTTCAACCTGGACTTGAACCGGCTGATCGTATGGGAGCGGCAGGAGGACCGCCCCACCCTGGTCCCTCTGCCGGGGGAGACTCGGTATATGGAGGGGTGGAACAGCTATCTGGCCTCTTCCCTGGCGGCGGTGGACGCCCCGGCGGAGGCCGCGGCCGCCACGGTCACCATAGAGCTCACCTACAATGGGGTGATCAATGACCGGCCGGTGGACTGGGCGGAGACCTATGTGCTGGAGGGGGAACAGCGGGGGGACTGCTGGTTTTTCCAGTTTATCCGCCACCACGCCGGCGAGGGCAGCCTGGAGGAGGAGGCAGAGGACTACTGGCTGGCCAGCCTTACCTCCCGGCTGACGTACTACCCCACAGAAGACCTGCCCTCCTACACCCTGGAGTTTTTTGACAGCGAGGGGGAGAGCCTGGGGCGGTATGAGGACACCTTCCGCCTGGTGGGGTGGCGGGAGTGAGGCCCGCCGCCAGGCGAGATAATATGAGAAAAAAGCGTCCCGGGCGGTGCTGCCCGGGGCGCTTTCTGTTATGGCGAGGTCCATTCGCCCTTTGCTTTGGTCACGTCGTTGATCCAGCGGCCGCCGCGGAACCGCCACAGACACAGCGGCGCCTTCACCAGATTTTCCGCATAGATGGCAAAGCAGGTCCAGAACACATCCAGCTCCAGCACCAGGGCGAAGAGGGCCGCCAGGGGGATGGATACGCACCACAGAGGGAGAAGATCAATGATGGTGGCGGTGCGCACGTCGCCTCCGCCCCGGAACACGCCCGTGATGGCTACCAGGGCCAGGGTCCGGAGGGCCATGAAGACGGCCATCAGGCAGACCATGCAGGTGGCGGCGTAGACCGCACCCTCAGTGAGCTGGAAGAGGGGAAAGAGGAAGGGACGGAAGAAGACTGGCATAAGCAGGAGCAGCAGGAGGCCGCTGAGCAGCCCCGCCAGGGTGGACACCTTGAGCAGGGAGCCGCCCAGGGACCGGACGGCCGCCCGGTCCCGCCCCTCTCCGATGGACTTGCCCACCATCACCGCCGCCGCGGAGGCCAGGCCCAGGCAGATCACCACGGCGAACTTGTCGATGTAGCCCACCAGGGCGTGGGCCGCCAGCATATCCTGGCTGTTTTCCATGTGGCCCAGCACCACCGTCAGCATAGAGGTGCCCAGGCTCCACAGCGCGTCGTTGCCCACCACGGGGGCGGAGTATTTGAGAAAGCTGCGGAACACCTCCCGGCCCGGGTGGAGCAGGCAGTCCCACTCCAGGGGGAGCAGGCGGCTGCGCAGGGCCACCGCCCCGGCGATGACGACCTCCACCACCCGGGAGATCAGCGTGGCGATGGCGGCGCCGGCCACCTCCAGCCGGGGCAGGCCGAACCGGCCGAAGATAAGACAGTAGTTGAGGAAGGTGTTGGTGACCATGGAGGCCCCCATCACCTGCATGCCCAGCTTTGGGTTTTCCATGCTCCGCTGGGCGCCGGTGTAGACGCTGCTGATGCCGTTGAAGACATAGGAGAAACCCACGATCTGGAGATAGGGCGCGCCCAGCTCGATGAGGGTCTCGTTGGGGGTGACAAGGCCCATCACCTCCCGGGGAAAGAGGAAGAGCAGCAGGGCCACCGCCACAGAGAAGACCGTGACTGTGAGGAGGGCGACGCCCAGCACCCGGTTGATCTGCCTGCGGTCCTGCTTGCCCCAGTATTGACTGACCAGCACGGTCATGCCGCTTTGAAAGCCAAAAATGACCATCTGGATAATGAAGATCGGGGTGTTGGCGGCGTTGACCGCGGCCATCTCAGCGTTGCCCAGCATGCCCACCATGAAGGTGTCCATGAACCCCAGGGAGGTGGTAATGAGATTTTGCAGCACAATGGGGGCAGCCAGCAGCCGCAGACTGCGGTAAAAGCCGCCAGAGCGGCGCAGATCGTTCCGCATGGCACTCAAGCTCCTTTGCAGCGTGATGATGTAAAATCAGGGGGATTACAGCATGGGAAAGCGGCTGGCCTGGTGCTTTGCCAGGGCCTGGACCGCCGCGTCAATGTCGGAGGAACTGGTGTCCGGGCCAAAGCTCAGGCGGACGGTGCCGGCGGCGGTCTTTTTCGGAAGGCCCATAGCGGTGAGCACATGGCTCAGCTTTCCCTTATGACAGGCGGAGCCGGCGGAGAGGAAGATCCCCTGGCCGCTGAGGTCCGTCACAATATTCTGGCTGGGGTAGCCCGGCAGGGAGACGGAGAGGATGTGGGGCGCGTCCGGCGCGCCCACCACCTGGAGACCGGGGATCTCTAAAAGGCGCTCCCTGGCGTAGTCCCGGCAGGCGGCCAGGTGGGCGCGGTTCTCCTCCAGCTTTTCCCTCCAGAGAGAGACGGCGGCGGCAAAGCCGGCGATCTGGGCGGTGGCCTCGGTGCCGGGGCGGGCGCGGCGCTCCTGCCCGCCGCCGAAGAGCAGGGGGCGGGGATTTTTCGCCCGGCCGCCGATGTAGAGAGCGCCGCAGCCCTTGGGCCCGCCCAGCTTGTGGGCGGAGAGGGCGATGAAATCCGCCCCCAGGCCTCTGGCGGTGAAGGGGACCTTCAAAAAAGCCTGCACCGCGTCGGTGTGGAGCAGAGCATCCCCGCCCCGCAGGGCCGCCGCCACCTCCTCCACCGGGTAGCGGGTGCCGGTCTCGTTGTTCACCAGCATCATGGAGACCAGGGCCGTATCCTCCCGGACCGCCGCGAGCACCGCCTGGGCGGTGATGCGGTTCTCCCCGTCAGGCCGAAGGTAGGTGACGGCATATCCCTCCCCCTCCAGGGCCTTCATGGTCTCCAGCACAGCGCTGTGCTCCACGGCGGTGGTGACGATGTGTTTTCCCACCCGGCGGTTCTGCCACAGGGCGGCGCGGATGGCCCAGTTGTCCCCCTCGGTGCCGCCGGAGGTGAAAAAAAGCTGGCCCGCATCGCAGCCAAGGGCCGCCGCCACCGCGGCCCTGTCCGCCTCCAGCCGCTTTTGGGCGGCGCGCCCCAGGTCATACTGGGAGGAGGGGTTGCCGAAATCCTCCGTCAAAACCTGCAGCATGGTTTCCGCCACCGCCCAGGGCACCGGGGTGGTGGCGGCGTAGTCCAGATAGTGCATTTGTTGATAGGCTCCTCTCATGTAATAGGAAGGGCACGTCCCTCCGGCGCAGGTGGGGCGCCCTCGCTCCCGGCGTCCGGCGCCGCCAGACGCTGCAGCGCCTCACCGGTGAGACGATAGGTGGTCCACTCCTCCATAGGCTGGGCGCCCAGGGCGCGGTACAGGGCGATGCTGGGCTTGTTCCAGTCCAGGCACCACCACTCCATGCGCCCGCAGCCCCGCTCCACCGCCAGGGCGGCCAGCTTTTTGAGCAGGGCGGTGCCGTAGCCCTTTCCCCGGTGCTCCGGCAGGACGAACAGATCCTCCAGATAGAGGCCCGCCCGGCCCAAAAAGGTGGAGAAGTTGTGGAAGAACAGGGCGAATCCAACCTCCCGGCCCTCCGCAACGGCGAAGAGGACCTCCGCCTTTTTCTTTTCAAAGATCCACTCCCGGAGCAGATCCTCCGTGGCCACAACCTGGTCCGCCATGCGCTCATAGGCCGCCAGATCACGGATGAAACGGAGGATCAGCGCCGCGTCGTCAGGCACGGCGAAACGGAAGGAAACTGGGGAGGGCATAGGAACGCTCCTTTCTCGCCTGACACCGCGGCGGGACAGCGGGAAGAGGCCCTTGCCACGGCGAAAAAAACATTATATAATACCAGCGATATCAACTGCCGGGGCAGGCCCGGCGGCGTACAATTGTTTTTATTATATCCACTGTATCAGGAAAAGGCAAGGGGGGCTTACCGCTGAAAATCGCATTCTATACCCTGGGCTGTAAGGTGAACCAGTATGAGACCCAGGCTCTGGAGCAGCTGCTGGCGGAGCGGGGCCACACCATCGTGCCCTTCACCCAGGCGGCGGACGCCTATGTGGTCAACAGCTGCACCGTCACCGCCGTCAGCGACAAAAAATCCCGGCAGATGATCCGCCGGGCCAGAAAGCAGTCCCCCGGGGCCATTGTGGCCCTGTGCGGCTGCTACGCCCAGACCCACCCCAAGGAGGCGGAAAAGCTGCCGGTGGACCTGGTGGCGGGCACCGGGGACCGACGGGGGTTCGCAGAGCTCCTGGAGGAGGCGTGGCGGCGCAGGCGTCCCATGGCCGCGGTGGACGACGCATTTTCCCGCCTGCAGTTTGAGAGCCTCCCCGCCGGCGGGCTGGAGGGGCGCACCCGGGCCATGCTGAAGGTGGAGGACGGGTGCGTGAATTTCTGCTCCTACTGCATCATCCCCTACGCCCGGGGCCGCGTCCGGTCCCTCCCCATCCCCCAGGCGGTGGAGGAGGTGCGGCGGCTGGCGGCGGAGGGGTACCGGGAGATCGTCCTTACCGGCATTGAGATCTCCTCCTGGGGCCAGGATCTAAAGGATGGATCGACGCTCATCGATCTTTTGGAGGCGGTGAGCGCCGCTGCGGGGAACATGCGGCTGCGGCTGGGGAGTCTGGAGCCCCGAACTATTACGGAGGACTTCTGCCGCCGGGCGGCTGCCCTTCCCAGCCTCTGCCCCCAGTTCCATCTGTCCCTCCAGTCCGGCTGTGACGAGACCCTGCGGCGGATGAACCGAAAGTATGACACCGCCCGTTTTTTGGAGAGCGCGGCGCTGCTGCGGCAGTTTTTTGATGATCCCGCCCTCACCACGGACCTGATCGTGGGATTCCCCGGGGAGACGGAGGCGGAATTTGAAAAGACACTGGCGTTTCTCCGCCGCTGCGGCTTTGCCCAGATGCACATTTTCCCCTACTCCATCCGCCCGGGTACACCGGCGGCGAAGATGGAGCAGGTGGACAAGACGGTGAAGGAGGCGCGGGCCGGCCGGGCGGCGGCGGTGGCGGCGGCGCTCCACCGGGACTATCTCCTGCGCCAGGTGGGGCGCACCGTGCCGGTGCTCTTTGAGGAGCCTGGCAGCGCCGGGCGCTGGCGGGGCCACGCACCCAGCTATATGGTGGTGGAGATGCCCGGCGAGGGCCTCCACAACTGCACCGTTTCCGTCCGCCTCACCGCCGTGGAGGGGGATATCCTCCTGGGGGAGCGGGCGGAGGAAGGAGAGAGGGATGTATAACTTTTTTGCCTATATCTCCCGGATGAAGTACATTGACCGCTGGTCCCTCATGCGGAACAGCGTGACGGAGAATATCCAGGAGCACAGCCACATGGTGGCGGTGCTGGCCCACGCCCTGGCGGTGATCCGCCGGGACGTGTTTGGGGAGGACTGTGACCCCAACGCCTGCGCGGCGGAGGCCCTGTTCCACGACGCCACGGAGATCTTCACCGGGGACCTTCCCACCCCCATCAAATACTATAACCCCGCCATCCGGGACGCCTACCGCCAGGTGGAGAGCGTGGCGGCGGACAAGCTTTTGTCCATGCTGCCCCGGGAGATGCGGGGGGCCTACGCCCCCATGGTCCGCGGCACGGAGGGGGAGGTCCACCGCCTGGTGAAGGCGGCGGACAAGCTGGCGGCCTATATCAAATGCCTGGAGGAGCTGGAGGCGGGCAACGGTGAGTTTGCCAACGCTGCCCAGGAGACCCTGGCGGCCCTCAAGAAGATGGAGCTGCGGGAGGTGTCCTATTTTCTGGAGCACTTTGCGGAGGGCTTTGGCCTGACGCTGGATGAGCTGAACGGATAAAAGGAATCAGGAGAAGGGAGAACGCATATGGATCAGATGAAACGGGCGATTGTCACAGTGGTGGGAAAGGACAGCATCGGCATTATCGGCGGCACCTGCACCCGCCTTGCCACCTACAATGTGAACATCATGGATATCAGCCAGACGGTGCTGCAGGGATACTTCACCATGACCATGGTGGTGGACGTTACCGACGCCAGCATTGGCTTTGACGAGATGGTGCGGGAGATGGCGGACTACGGCGCCCAGCGGGGTCTCTCCATCCGCATCCAGCGGGAGGACATCTTCGACGCGATGCACAAACTGTAACACAGTTACAGTTTGTGCGCGGATTTTGCGCGGCAAAATCCGATCCGCGCGGCGGGGAATGGCACGCGAAGGAAAACCCTGACGGTTTTCCTTCACACATCCTTTCCCTCCGAAGACAGAGAGATTCCGGATTCGAAGGGGGACTAGCCCCCTCGACCTCCCCCCGCCAGTGACACCGGTCACTGGCGGCACGCCCCCAACATAAAAGAAACGAGGTTCCCAACATGCTGAACCAGAAAAATATTCTTGAGACCATCGAAATGATCGACAAGCAGCACCTGGACATCCGTACCATCACCATGGGCATCTCCCTGCGGGACTGCGCCCACCCGGATGCCAAAACCTGCTGCGATAAAATTTACGACAAGATCTGCAAAAAGGCAGAAAAGCTGGTGAAGACCGGCGAGGACATCGAGGGGGAGTTCGGCATCCCCATTGTCAACAAGCGCATCTCCGTCACCCCCATGGCCCTGGTGGCGGAGTCCTGCGAGACGGAGGACTTCGTCCCCTTTGCCGAGACGCTGGATCGGGCGGCCAAGGCCTGCGGCGTCAACTTCATCGGCGGCTTTTCCGCCCTGGTGCAGAAGGGCTTTACCACCGGGGACAAAAAGCTGATTGCCGCCATCCCCGAGGCATTGGCCCGGACGGAGTTTGTCTGCTCCTCGGTGAACGTGGGGTCCACCCGGGCGGGCATCAACATGGACGCCG
>CAJFPI010000113.1 GCA_904398675.1 uncultured Oscillospiraceae bacterium | reverse complement strand
TTCGGGCTGTCACTTTGCCTTGACACATGAATTGCGCCGAGCTCTATGCCCGGCTCTGCCTGCTTATCTGCCGTCTGTGCGCTGCGCCCGGCATGATAACCTGCCTCCTTCTCCCCACTTTTTATTCAGTATAGCAAACTTCCTCACCCCTCACAATATGCTGGCTGCATAGGGCTGCGGCAAGCAGCCCTGTTCCCCAGGAATACTCGTCGGCAAAGCAGTCCGCATCCGGAGAGCGCCATCCGCTGCACTGGCTCGGTCCCCAGCGCAAAGCAGGCAAAAAGAGCAAAGCTGCAGTCCATAGAGGCTGCATGCGCCGTGGGGCGCACCATGATAACAGGCAAAAGAGCGCGGCACATGGCCAATTTTGCCATGTCTTAGCATAACAAAAATCCTCTGGAAATCAGCGGATTTCCAGAGGATTTGGGTTACACCGGCCTCAACCGTTCATCAGACTGATATACCGCTGAAGAATGGCGGCTACCTGGGCGCGGGTGGCGCTGCCCTGGGGATTGAGCCTTTGATCCCCCACGCCGCCGATAAGCCCCTGCTCCACAGCCCACGCCATGGCGTCAGCAGCATAGGCGCTGACGCTGTCAGCGTCAACAAAGCCGTTCAAATCAGACAGCAGCAGAGGGCTGCCCGCATAGCGCCACAGCATGGCGGCCAGCTGCTCCCGCGTGAGCGCCTGGTCCATGCCGGTGCCATCAGAGACGCCGTTTTCCACGGCCCATCGGCGGCCCGCCGCATACCAGGGATCCCCGGCGGCGGCATCCACGCCCTCCAGGCGGGCCAGTACGGTGACAAGCATCCCCCGGCTCATGGCCGTTTCAGGGGAGAAAACAGCCTCGCTGGTGCCGCCGAACAGCTCCCGGCTGGTGACAAAGTCGATGGCCTCCGCGCCCCAGTGGGAGCCCGGCACATCGTAGAAGGTCTTGCCGTTGTCTACGATCTTCACCGTATCCCCGTCGGAGAGGGAAACAGCCACGCCGTTTTCTGTTGTGAGGCTGGTCTTGACGATCTCCTCCGTGCCGTCGGCGCGGACCAACAGGGCCACGGTGGACGTGGCGGCGTTCTCCACAGGAATCTCCACCAGGACGCTGGCGCCCCTGGGCAGATCCACCGTGACGGCGGGGGCCTCATTCCGATCTACCTCCGCCCGCACCGCCGGCATAGGCAGAGCCACAGCCCCGCCTCCGGCGTCACTCACCGCGCTGGAGGGAAGAACAGCCTCCACCGTTACCTGGCCGTCCCAGTCCTCGGTGGTAACAGAGGCGCTCCCGTCGGTGTTGTCCACCGTGGTTTCCGTGGAGCCGTCCGGGTTCTCCACCACCCTGGTCTGATTGCCGCCGGCATCGGTGCTGGTGGTGGTTACGGTGCCGTCCTTCTTCGTCTCCACTACCTCCCGGGAGCCGTCGGGATACCGGGTGGTCTCCGTCACGGTGCCGGTGGTCTTGTTGGTGGTTGTCGTGGTGGTGGAGCCGTCAGGGTTGCGCTCCGTGGTGGTTGTGGTATTGCTGGAACCGCCGGAATTGGTGGAACTGCGGCGGGTCACCGCCACGGTGCATTCGGCGGTGACGGCATCGCCTCCCCCTCCCGCCGTGGCGGTGAAGGTGTAGGTTGCGCTGGCGTTGGGCAGGGTGACAGACCATGTGTCGTCCGCGCCCAGGCTGGGATTGTATGCCGTGTTATCACAAGTCACACTGACCGTCTCGCTCGCAGGGGCGTCGGTTATGGTGAAGGTCACCGTGCCGCCGCCGGTGAGGGAGGCGGGACGGGGTTTGATGGTCATTTGATAGGTGGCCTGGGCCACTGCGCTGCTCAAGCTGTACTGCACCGCGATGGCCTTGACGGTCATCCCTTGTGATAATTCAATGGCTTGCGTATATTTTTGACTCTCATTGATCGTCGGGTCTGCAGGTGTGCCATCCGTGGACGTGGTACAGTAGATGTCCGCACCCTCGGCAGCGGCAATCGTAGCTTTGCCATCTGCAAAGGTGATTGTGGGGGCCGCCACCTGGATACTGCTGGCCATTGTAGTCGGAGCGCTGGCGGCAGCGGGGGCGTTAGGGTTGCTTGCGGCCATGCTTGCAATGGTGGATTTTTCGCCGAACTCCGCCTTGATCCGGTTGAGCAGACTTTTTGTAATATCATCCATCGTCGGATCATCCGTCGGATCATCAGCCAACGGTGCAGCCGACAGGGCGATGACCTCCAGAGTCCCCTGGTTTTCTACAGTTTCTCCGGCATTCTCTTCGCTCTCCGGCTGGTCCAGCTGCGCGCATTGCATCAGAAATGCGGCGATCTGGATGTTGGACGCCGGACCGTTGGGGTTGAAGGGGTTCTTTCCATCCTCACCCACATCATTCTCGCCCTGTACGATCTCGTTCTTCTCCAAAAACCAGATGGCGGCCTTTTGTTCGGGTGTGCAGCCGTCCAGGTCGTTGAAACGCGATTGGAAACCTTCTTCCACCGCCTTGGCATAGGGGCTGTCCTTGTATTTGTTATACGCCGCCACAGCCATTTCCGCCCGGGTTACGCCAGCCGGAAGGTCGGAAATATTTGTCATTTTTTCTTTGTAGTTAGACAGGAGAATGTTCACCATACCAATGGTGGCCGTTCCATTAGGATCAAACGACACCGTATTGTTTCCACCTGGATTAGTGCCGGAGATCAGCCCCATGGCGAACAGAGACGTGACAGCCGGAGCAAACCAATCGCTGGGGAACACATCGGAGAAGTTAACCTCAACATTGCCGGTGCTCTTGCTGCCGGTGACCCGCCAGAAGACCACCGCCAGCTCCGCCCGGGTCACTGTGCCGGTGGGATTGAATGTGCCCGCAGCGGTGCCGCTGAGGATGCCCGCGTTGGCCAGGGCGTTGATGGCGTCAACATCATATCCACTTTCTTCTTCGTTTTCACCGATATCGTTGAAACCGGCGGACCCTGTACCCTTGTTAATCACATCTTTGAAGGGTCCGTCCCCATCCTGGTAGAGCATCTCCGCCAGCTTTGCGCGGGTGAGCACCGTTTTATCCCCCTTGCAGCCCTCGTCATGCGTGCTGGCCGTACATTCCGCCTCGCCGGTGCAGGTGTCCGTGTCCGTCGCCAGCGCCGCCGTGGGCAGCAGCCCCACTGCCAGAACCAGGGCCAGCAGCAGCGCCAGCCATCTTCTCTTTCGCTCCATCGCGTTTCCCTCCTGTGATTTTCACAATTTGCTCATAAACAAGCATTATATTTAAATATTATAAAGTATTGCATTGTTTTCGTCAAGCCACGAATTGGTTACACTAGGGGCAAGAGGTGATGAATCGGCCCATGCGTGAAAAGAAAGAAATCAACGCGGAGGTAGGCCGCCGGGTGCGGCAGGCCCGGGAGGCCGCCGGCCTGACCCAGGAGCGGTTCGCCGAGCTCATCGGCGTCTCGCCCCAGAACGTCTCCTGTGTGGAGCGGGGGCTGGCCGGCGTGTCGCTGACGGTGCTGCGGAGGATGTGCGAGATCCTCCATGTGTCCAGCGATGCGCTGCTCATGGGCAAGCCTGTGGGCAACGACGTGGAGGCCCTTGCCCGGCGGCTGGAGCAGCTCCCCCCGGAGCAGTTCCGGGTGGTGCGGGATGTCATCAACAGCGTGCTGGAGCTGACTGTCCTGCCCGACACAAAAAAGGGACCGGAATCGTGATGATCGTATCACGATTCCGGTCCCTTTTGGTGTGCAGGCCTGCACACTTTTTGTCCCGTTAAAAGGTCCGCAGTTCAAAGGCATGGCCGGGGCAGCCGGCCTCCACCGCCGCCCCCTGGTCCTGAGGCACCACCACATAGCCCAGGGCGGGCAGGTCCGCCAGCGGGGAGAAGTCCGTGACGGCCAGGCCCTCCAATTGGAGGTAATTCAGCTGCCGCAGCTCCGTCAGGGGCGTCAGATCCGTAACGCCGTGATAGCCCACGGACAGGGTGATAAGCCGGGTGAGGGACTCGATTCCCGTCAGGCTCTCCAAGCCCCCCTTGTGGAGGTTCAGCACCTCCAGCCCCGTCAAACCGGCCAGGGCCGTGAGATCGGCGGCATAGTAGTCCCCGATGGTGAGGGCCTTCAGCCGGGGCAGCGAGGCCGCGGCCGCCACTGCCTCCTCATCCGGATCCCACAGCAGCAGCTCCTCCAGGGCCGTCTGCCGGGAGAGGGGGCTCCAGTCCCCGTCCCTTGGCACTGTGAGGCCCAGGCCCAGTTTCCGTACCGTCAGGGCGTTCAGGAAATCCAGGCTGTCCACAGCGCCGACGCCCGCGCCGGCGCTGCCCTCTACCACCAGGATCTCCAGCCGGGTCAGGGCGGCCAGGGCGCTGTAGTCCGTGGCGTGGTTGCCGCCCAGGTACAGCGTTTCCAGCTCCGTCAGGGTGGCCAGCGGCAAGATGTCCGCGATTTCGTTTTCACACAGGGCCAATGTAGTCAGGGGCAGCCCCTCAAGAACCGAGATGTCCCGTATCTCCTGGCGGCAGAGATACAATTCCTCCAGGTTGGGCATGTGGGCCAGAAGGGCGAGATCCTGGTCTGTAATGTCCCCAAGAGGCAGGCCTCCCTGAAACTGATTGTCGATGTAGCAGCCGATCCGGTAGTCAAAGGCCTGCTCCGCCCCGAGGACGCTCTCCCCCACCGCCGCCAGGCGGGTGATGGCGGCCAGTTCGTCATAGGTGACTGCTCCCGCCGGTTTTCCCAGAGCCTGCCGGACGGCGGATTCCATGACAGCGGAGGAAAATTCTACTGTCTGTGAGGCAGGCTGCGTCTCTGTTTCGCCGGGAGGAGCCTCCGGCGGCGTATCCGCCGGGTGCAGGAACCACGCCCCCGCCAAAAATAGCAGGAGCGCCGCTGT
>CAJFPI010000112.1 GCA_904398675.1 uncultured Oscillospiraceae bacterium | reverse complement strand
CTGACTCATTGGTTCTTTCCTTTCTGCTCTAAGCGGCGGGTGCGGAGCTGGCGCATGGCCAGCGCGATCAGCAGAGTCTCCTCCCCCTCCAGGGCGAACTCAGGTCCAAGGTCCACGTCAAAGTGGAACTTCATCATGGCCTTCTCCTGGTTGACCAGCATGCCCATGCCGTTGAGGACCCGAAGGCCCCGGGCCTCCGCCTTGGCCAGGATGGAGGTGCGCTCCGGGTTGAAGATGACGTCGGCAACACAGGCGTTCTTCGGGAGCAAATCCACAAAGGACAAATCCTCGTAGTCCCCCTGGTGTCCGCTCATGCCTAGGCTGGTGCACTGAACCACCAGATCGGACTCCGGGGCGCAGGCGCGCATGGTCTCTGGAGTCATGGCCTCCGCCTTGGCCTGGAGGTTGGGGAAATATTTTTTAAGGGAGTGGACGATCTCCTCCGCCTTGGACACGGTGCGGTTTAAAATGGTGACAGAGGCGGCTCCCCGCTGGCACAGCTCGGCTGCGATGGGGCCGGACACCGCCCCGGCGCCCAGCATCAGGACCCGGGCTCCCTGAATGGGGAAGCCGGCGTCCTCAATGGCCATCACCATGCCCAGGCCGTCCAGCCCCACGCCGATGAGCTTTCCGTCTCGAATCTTGACGTGGTTGACGCAGTTGAACTCCCGGCTGAAGGGCTCCACCTCGTCGCACAGGGGGATAATATCGCTCTTGTGGGGCATGGTGATATCAAAGCCCTTGACGCCCAGCTGCTTGCAGGACTGGATAAACTCCGGCAGCTCCCCTTTCTTCACCACGACATTCAGGTTGACTGCATTGAGATTGGCCAGCTCATACATCCGGTTGTGGATGGTGCAGGCGCAGGCGTGGTCCAGCGGATCGCCGATCTGAAACAGCAGCTGGGTATCCACATCGTATTTGACTCTCATAGGTTCTGGCTCCTTTCTATGATGGTGAAAAAGCCCCCTGGAATGGTTTCCAGGAGGCTTTTCTACGTTATCAGGCAGACAGCGGCCTCCAAATCAGAACTTTAGGATGCACTTGACCACTTCGTTGCCCCGGTTGATGGCAGTGTCAAAGGCCTTGGCCACATCTTCAAAGTCGAAGATGTCCGGTCCCACCGCCTTCAGGTTGATGTCCCCCTTTTCAATCAGCTTGATAGCCAGAGGGAAAATGTTCCGGTAGCGGAAAACCGAGCGGATGTCCGCTTCAATTTTGCCTAACTCATTGAACTGATAGGGGACCGGGTCGGCAATGGTGCCAACCTGGACGATGACGCCGCCCCTCCGCACGGCAAAGACGTTCTGCGCCGCAGTCTGGGCCCGCCCGGCCGTCTCAAAAACCACATCGGCCCCCTTGCCGTCGGTCAGCTCCTTGAGCTTTTCGATCATATCAGTCTCGGCCACGTTGATGGCATAGTCAGCACCCAGCTCCAGAGCCTTGTCCAGGCGGTTCTGGAACACATCCGTGACAATGATCTTCTGGGCGTTCATGGCCTTGCAGGAGAGAAGGGTCATCAGCCCGATACAGCCCATGCCGGTGATGAGCACCACCTTGGAGTTGTCCACCTCGCCTCGGCGGGCGGCGTGCATGCCCACAGCCAGGGGCTCGATCATGGCGCCCTCCAGGGTGGAGACGTTCTCCGGCAGCTTGAAGCAGCCCCGGGCGGGGTAGGCCATGTACTTCTTGAAGGCCCCGTTATAGGGGGGTGTAGCCATGAACTTCATGTCCTCGCACAGGTTATAGCGCCCGGTCATGCAGTACTCGCAGTGTCCGCACCCGAGACCCGGCTCCATGACGATCTTGTCTCCCACGGCCACGTTGGTGACCTTAGAGCCGATCTCCAGCACCTCGCCGGTGCACTCATGCCCCAGAACATAGGGGAATGTGACCTTGCGCCGGCCAATCCCGCCGAAGCGGAAGTAATGTACATCGGAGCCGCATACGCCGCAGTATTCCATTTTAACCAGGACCTCGTCATCCTGGATGGTGGGCATATCGCAGGGAAATACTTGGATTTTCCCAGGCTCCAGCAGCAGAGCTTCTCTGTTTTCCATGAATTAAGACTCCTCTTAAAAGTAACCGAAATCGGGTTTCAACGGATTTAGGCGGGGCTTAGCCTGCACCCAGCAGGGGGGGCAGCCAAACGATGGCCTGAGGTACGTAAGTTGTAAACAGAAGGACAATCAGGGCCCAGATGAAGAAGGGGGCCAGGTCCTTCAGCAGCTTGTCGATGCTGACGTTGGCCAGACGAGCGGAAACAAACAGGTTGCCGGCCATGGGAGGAGTGATCATGCCGATCTCCATGTTCAGCAGCATGATAGCCGCGAAGTGGATGGTCTCCACGCCGTAGGCGTTGGCCACAGGCAGCAGAATGGGACCCAGCAGAAGGATGGCGCTGTTGGTCTCCATAAACATGCCAGCCACCAGCAGCATCAGGTTGACCAACAGGAGGAACACTTCCTTGGAGTCGGTAAAGGCCATAAGAGCCTCGGTTACCTCCTGGGGAATACCAGTCAGGGTGATCATGCGTCCGGTGATGGCGGACAGACCGATGATGAGGGTGATGCTGGCGGTGGAAACTGCAGAGTCACTGATCAGGGACAGCAGCTTCTTTTCCGGCCAACGCTTCAGAACCAAGGGAAGGAACGCCCAGCCGATGAGCAGGCCGTAGAACACGGCCACACCGCCGGCCTCTGTGGGGGTGAAGATGCCGCCATAGATACCCACGAAGATGATAAGGGGCATCAGGATAGCGGGAATTGCTTTCCAGGTGCTGATACCTACATTTTTGATGTAGGGGCCAAAATGAAATGGCTCTGTGCATTTGGGTTCGTTGCGGCCCATGCGGAAGTAGTTGATAACGATATAACCAACACCACAAAGGATGCCCGGAACAATGGTGACCAGCCAGACAGCCATCAGGTTGGAACCGGACATCATGGCAAACATGATGCCGGGGATGCTGGGTGGAATCAGGATGCCCAGGAAGCCAGAGGCGGCGATCAGTGCACCGCAGTAGGGGCGGGAGTAGCCGCGCTTGGTCATTTCGGGAATCATCATAGTGCCGATGGCGGTACAGGTAGCCAGGGAGGAGCCGGTCAGGGTGCCGAACAGCAGGGAGCAGACCACCGCGGTGGCGCCCGTAGAACCGCGCAGACGGCCCACCATGGAGTCCACCCAGTTGAGCAGGGAGTTGGAGATCCCGGTGACACCCATAATGTCGCCAGCGATGATAAAGGCGGGAATGGCCAGGAAGGTAAAGGAGTTCAGACTGTTAAAAACGGAAGTGCCGATAATGCCGAAGTTGACGCCGGCACCTACCATCGTGATCAAGGTGGCGATGCTCATGCTGACGGCCACGGGAATCCGGAAAATGGCAAACAGCATAAACAGTCCAAGGAATACGACGAGCCAATGCATTACTTTTCTCCCTCCTTCATTGCCTTAAGGTCTTTGCTGAACGTGTTTGCAGAGGTAAAGAGCTCAAGAAAATAGTGGACTGCGCATAGAATCATGGCAAATACCACCGCATACCCCACATAACACAGAGGGAACTGAATGGCGGTAGAGAGATGATTATTGACTTGCAAATCCAGAGAATAAGTAAACATTACATTGCTCATCCAAAGGAAGAAGCCGCAGCAGACAATACACACCAAGACATCGACCGCAGAGAAGACAGCCTCTTGGTGTTTTTTCCCTTTGACAAATTTTTCTACAATCGTACCTAAAAAGTCAATGACCACATGCTTGTGCTCATAGGTGGCGCAGGCAGCGCCAAAATAAGTGGTAATGATAAAAAGGTAGCGCATTGCTTCCTCTGACCAAGCCAGGGATGCCTGAATCACATAACGGAAGAACACCTGGATGAACATGATGAGCATCATGGAGATAAAGGTGACCACCGCAATGACGCGCTCTCCCTGATAGAGCCGCTTGCTGATTAACGAAATTACATTCATTAGATGCCTCTCCTTATCTTGCTTAGAACCCGGCGGACGAGGCAGGGCCCCCGCCCGCCGGGTTAAAAAGGTGAAAAGTACGGGGCTGAATTAGGCGCCCAAGTTCTCGTTGATATAGGCCATGGCGTCCTGGTTGAACATGCCGGTGATGCTCTCGTCTGCCCACACCTCAGCGGCGGCCTCCTGCATGAAGGCGCTCAGCTCATCGGTGGTCTCGACGGTGTGCATGCCGGCCTCTTCCATTTCGGCCACCAGCTCCTCGATGGCGGCGTTCTGAACCTCATAGGCCTGAGTGCTGTACTGGTCGGCACAGGCGTCCAGAACCTCGCGCTGAGAATCGGACAGGGACTCATACACGTCCTTGTTGATGCAGATGTAGTTGGCGGCATAGGCGTGGTTGGTGCGGGTCATGTAGGGCTGGAAGTCATAGAAGCCATAGAAGTAGGTGTTCAGAGGGCCGTTGTCCTGGCCGTCGATGACGTTCTGCTGCAGGGCGGCGGCTACCTCAGAGACGGACATGGCTACGGGGTTGCAGCCCAGCTTCTCAAAGAAGGA
Organism: uncultured Oscillospiraceae bacterium; assembly: GCA_904398675.1. GTDB lineage: Bacteria > Bacillota > Clostridia > Oscillospirales > Oscillospiraceae > CAJFPI01. The sequence continues at coordinate 4,139 of CAJFPI010000112.1, read as the reverse complement.
GACGTACATGGGGGAGTCCACCACGCGGATCTTCAGACCGGCCAGGTCCTCGGGAGCCTGAATTTCATGCTGGGAGTTGGAGATCCAGCGGAAGTCGCCCTCCAGGAAGTTGCCCAGGATGATGATGTTGTTCTCCTCCATGACCTGGCGATAGATCTCGCCCAGCTCGCCGTTGAAGTAGTGCTCCTCCGCGGCCTCACGGGTGGGGAACAGGTAGGGCAGGTTCACATAGCCCAGTTCGGTGATGACGGAGGCCACGCTGATGTCGGACATGTGCATCATCTCGATGGCGCCGTTCATAACGCCCTCGATGATCTCACGGTCGGAGCCAAGGGCGCCGGACAGGTCCAGGGAGATCTTCACGGTGCCGTTGGTCTGCTCCTCAACCGCAGCGGCAAACTCCTGCCAGGACTCATACTGGGGGCTGGAGGCAGTCAGACCGCCGCCCATATGGAGCGTGACGGACTGCTCAGTCGTTCCGCCGGAGCTGCCAGAATTGCCGGAATCGCCGGAGCTGCCGCAGGCGGCCAGAGAGAGGGACATGGTGAGGGCCAAGGCAAGTGCTAATGTTTTTTTCATTGTCGAGATCCTCCTTAAAATTAGTTTTTATGTAGTATTGTGCTGGGTTTCTTTGTGCTCTTATTTGAAATTTTCGTCCTCAATTCGGGCGATCTCCCGCTGAGCGAATTCCAAAAATTCGTGGCGGTCTGCGGGGAACCCGACTTTAAAGGGAGTCGTCAGGAAGAGATCCAGCATCTCTTCCGCAATGGCCGGAGTGAGGACGCCTCCGCCCAGGCACATGATGTTGGCGTTGTTGATGGTCTGGCACATACGCGCCTCATAGGTGTTGTGGCAGAGAACGGCGTGGATCCCTTTGAATTTGTTGGCCACCACGCTCATGCCCGCCCCGGTGCCGCACAGCAAAATTCCCTTTTCAAAGTTGCCCTGCTGGATCTCACGGGCTGCTTTGCAGGCTGTGTCGATGTAGGAGATGAATTCACCGCCCTCCTGCATTCCCACGTCTGTGACCTGATAGCCGTGAACCTCTTCCAGGCGCTTTTTGAGGGCGTCCTTCAGGGGTACGGCCAGACGGTCGGCACCGATGATGATTTTTTTCTCCATGTTTGGCAATCCCCTCCTTATTTCTTAGGCTTTGCGGCTGAGCACCTGTTTTGCCTTTGCTGCGATAAACTTCGCGCTCAGCTCATATTCGTCCATGAGATAGCGCAGGCTGCCCACGTCGCCGAAGCGGTCCATATTGGCTACACGCTCCATGGGGACCAGGCAGTGCTCCACCAGATACTCCGCCACTGCGGAGCCCAGGCCGCCGTGCATGTTGTGATTTTCGGCGGTTACGATGGCGCCGGTCTCCCGAGCGGCAGCCTCCACCGCGGCGGTATCCAGAGGCTTAATGGTGAACATATCGATAACCCGGGCCTCAATTCCCTCCTGAGAGAGCATCTCGGCGGCGTCCAAAGCCTCGGAGACCTCGATGCCGGAGGCGATGATGGTCAGGTCCTTGCCCTCCCGCAGCTGCACCGATTTTCCCAGCTCGAACTCCATGCTCTCGTCATAGACGCGGGGGATGCTGGTGCGCGGATAGCGGATAAAGAAGGTGCCGTAGGTGTCGGCGATCTGGGGCAGCAGCTTGGAGGCCATTACGGTGTCGCAGATATCCACAATGGTCATCTCCGGAATGGCCCGCAGCGCAGCGATATCTTCGTTCGGGGTGTGGGTACCGCCGTTGAGGGCGGCCACTACGCCGGGATCACTGCCCAGGATCTTGACATTCTGCTTGGCATAGGCGCAGCTCATAAAGATCTGGTCCAGGGCGCGGCGGGCGGAGAAGCAGCCGAAGGTGTGGACGAAGGGGACGAACCCCTCGGTGGACAGCCCGGCGGCCACACCCACCATGTTGGCCTCGGCAATGCCGCAGTCAAAGAAGTGGTCCGGGTATTTGTTCAAAAGTCCATAGGTACCGATGGCCCGCATCAAGTCTGCATCCAGGGCGACGATCTTCTTCCCGTCCTGGATCATGCGCTCCAGGGTGCTGGCGTAGACAGCACGCATCTCCGGATCTTTAATCTCAGCTCGATTTTTCGCTAAAATTCCAGTCATGGCAGCCTCACCTCATTCCTTTTCCCCGTTGCCGGCGCTCGCCTGCTTCTGGAGAGCAAATTCTGCACAGGCCTCAGCCGCCTGCTGCGCGTTTACCTTGAAGTTGTGGTTGTTGTCCAATTCCTCTGCATAGGTCCAGCCCTTGCCCTTCACGGTGTGGAGGATAATGGCAGTGGGCTTTGTGCGCTCCGCCTTTGCCAGTTCGATGGCGTCCCAGATTTGGACCACGTCGTTGCCGTCCGGCACGTCGATCACATTCCAGTTGCAGGCCTGGAACTTCAGCTCGAAGTTGGGAGCTCCCCCCACCTGCTCCACGGTGCCGTCAATCTGCTTGCCGTTATAGTCCACAAAGGCAATCAGATTGCTGAGCTTCTTGGCTCCGGCGAACATGGCGGCCTCCCAGACCTGGCCCTCCTGACTCTCGCCGTCACCTACGATCACATAAGTGTAGTTCTTCTGTCCCTTTAAGCGGCAGCCCAGCGCGATGCCCACCGCGGAGGAGATCCCCTGGCCCAGAGAGCCGGTAGTCATGTCCACGCCGGGGGTCCGGTTCATATCTGTGTGGCTGGGGAGGTTCGTGGGCGGCTGATTCAGCGTGTCCAGCATTTCCATGGGGAAATAGCCCTTTAGCCCCAGCGCCGCATACATGGCGGGGCCGGCGTGCCCCTTGGAGAGCACAAAGCGGTCACGGTCCTCCCACTGAGGATTTTTGGGGTCAATTTTCATCACCCCACCGTATAGACAAGCCAGCACATCGGCAATCGAAAGGCAGCCGCCCACGTGTCCGACTCCAATTTTAGAAATCATCTTGATGCACTCGCTGCGGATGTCAGCCGAAAAATTGACCAACTCCTGTTTTTGCTCATTTGTGATCATAGCGTTGTCTCGCACCATCCCTTCTGCAGTAATACGGTAAGTTGCGTTTGAGTTCACTTCGATGTTCGTTTGTGTTCATATCTGATTCTTTGAAGTGTATTAAATATATTTTAAACCGAAGAAAATGTCAATATATTTTTGGAGCGCCCCTCAATATTTGCATAATATAAACAAATATAAATGAGAAAAATTAGGCAATCTGCTGGTACGAAGAGGATAAAAACACAAAGTATATATCATATGAAAAGAAGTGAAGGGAGAAAAAGAACAAAATAGTGGTTCAAACGGTTGACAATGAGCATAATCTATACGTATAATAACCTTAAAGTACTCTGCCAAGATGTATGAAGAAAGATGGTGACGACTTGACAATCACAGAACGACGGAATGCGATTATCCATTATTTGCAGACCAAGCAGGATTGTGATGTAAATGAAATCATTCAGCAATTCGATGTTACTCCTGCCACAATACGCCGCGATCTGACATTTCTAGAGAATAGCGGGAGCATCAGCCGCACGCATGGAGCGGTCCATCTTGTCAAAGCGCCGTCTATCCCCGGTTTCTTGAGCAGAAATACCTTATTTACAGAAGAAAAGCAGGCCATTGCACGGGTTGCAGCACAGATGGTGCACAGCGGCGATTCCGTCCTGCTGGACTCTGGCACCACCACCCACGCCATTGCCCTGGAGTTGGGGAAAATGCCGGATATCACCTTAATTACCAACTCTTTGTCCATTATTTCCGTCTTGGAGGAGCCAAAGCAGAACATCCTATTGACCGGTGGCCTGTTTGAGTATGAGAACCTGGCGCTGGTAGGACCGGACGTAGAGCTGTTTTTGGACCGGATCTCCGCCTCAATCTTGTTCTTGGGCGCTACTGGGATTCGGGGCTGTGATGGGATGACCGTGATTTCTCCCCTTCAAGCCGGCGTGAAGCGAAAAATGATTCAGTGCGCCAGAAAACGTGTTTTGGTGATTGATAACAGCAAATTTTCTTCCTCTGGCATGGTTCTCTTTGCTTCCTTTTCAGAGGTGGATACGGTCATTGTAGCGCACCCAATTCAGGATCAGACCCTGCGTCGGCATCTGGAGGACATTGGGGTTGAAGTAATCGTTGCGCTGCCATAAAGACAAGCAAAAAGG
>CAJFPI010000111.1 GCA_904398675.1 uncultured Oscillospiraceae bacterium | reverse complement strand
ACCATGGAGTCGATGTTCCCCCCGCCGATGAAGACGCCGTACCGGGGCTTCCCCAGGTCAAGGAACGCCTGGGCGCTGTGCCAGTCCGGCTGGGAGAGCACCGCCACCCGGTAGCCCGCCCCCTCCAGCACCCGGGCGATGATGGCGGTGCCGAAACTGGGGTGGTCCACATAGGCGTCGGCTGTGACCACCAAAAAGTCGTAGTACCACCAGTCACGGCTGTGCATGTCCTCCCGACTCACGGGGAGGAACAGACTTGTGTCCATGGAGGACCTCCTTTCTCATAAGGGGCAGGGCCCTTTATTTTCTTTTATAAGTGATTTCCCGCCCCCCATTCTCTTTTTGAAAAAAGAGAACGGGCCGCGGCCGGTCCAAGAGAAAAACTTTTTTCCGAACAGAGATGATTTCATCTTTCCCCGTTCGGATGTTACTCCTTTCGCTGCGCATCGTGTCTCGCTGCGCCGATCACCGCGCTCCCCGCTGACGCTCAGCGCTGGATGGGGGGAGACGGTAGTGCGTTCGCCTACCGCTGACCGCCAGGGCAGCGCGCAGCGAAGCGGAAAGCGCGGAAAGCGACGAAGAGCGACACAGGTTACGGCGAAAGAAGATCGGTCTGGTGGAATAGGGAGGGACTTGCCCTATTTGGAAAAAAGCGCCCTTTTCTTTTGGACCGTCCACGGCCCGTTTTCTTTTCGGCAAGATGAAAAGAAAACGGGGGGTGGGAAAACACTTTTAAAAAAGAGGTGCGCCTCCGGAGGGGGCGTACGATCCCGCAGTCAGTCGGGGATCTCCTGCAGGATCAGCCGGATATCCAGGGAGAGGGCTACGCTGTCCCCCTGGCGCCCTGTCTCCACAAAGCCAAACTGAGCAAAATAACCGGCAAGGTCTGCCCCGCAGGTGAGGGTCACCGCCTCGCAGCCGCAGGAGCGGGCAAACTGCACCGCCTGTCCCATGAGCTGCGCGCCGAACCGCCGGCCCCGGAGGGCGGGGGCAAGCTGATAGTCTGTCACCACCATAACATCCCCCTCCTGGCGGAACGCCACCTGTCCGGCCGCCTCCTCCCCCAGCATGGCCTGGAGGGAGCGGCTTTTGGCGTCGCTGTGGAGGGGGGTGTACCAGAGCCCCGGCTCGGTGGCAAGGCCGCTTTTGTGCCAGCTCTGCCGGCGGAAGGTGGAGAGTTCGGGGGGCATATGGGAAATGTCGCCATGGAAGGCAATGCGGATCGCATCGCCCTCTACCTCCAGCCTGGTGACGGAGGTGTTGTCCCCGTGGGGCAGCTCGCCGCACTCGGCCAGGGTGAGGCCCATCAGCCGCCCCAGGAGGGCGCGGGTGGCGGCGCCGTGGCTGGTGGCGGCTACGGTGGCGTTGGGACACTCCCGGGCGATCTGGCGGATGCCCTCCACCATGCGGTCCTGAACCACGTCAAAGGTCTCGCCGCCGTCCACATGCCACAGGTCCAGCCGCTGGTTGAAGTAGATCAGCATCTGGCGGTCCAGCCGCTCGATCTCCGCCCAGCTCAGCCCCTCCCAGGCGCCGATGCAGACCTCCCGCAGCAGGGGCAGGGGGCGAAATTCCAGCTGCTTGGGGCGGAAAATGGCGCTGGCGGTGGCGTAGGTGCGGAAGAGGTCGCTGCCATAGACCGCATCGATGGGGACCTCCAGAAAACGGCGGCGCAGGGCGCTCAGCTGCCGGTAGCCCCGGGGCGTCAGGTTGCTGTTGTACTGCCCGTGGGCCAGGCGGTAGAGGTTTCCCTCCGCCTCGGCGTGGCGGATCAGATAGATGGTTGTCATAGTCCCCTCCAAAAAAATTGATTGATCGATTTGCCGCATGGCTGTGCGGGCGCATCAGTGAAAGTTTGGCAGGCCGCAGCGCGTTTAATCCACCCTGCCTGACGCCATACTATAGCTGCACACCAAATGAAAAAGGAGATGAGCGCAGATGAAGTTGACTTCCTTTTTAGGCGGCGCGGTCTTCGGCGCCGTGGCCGGCATGGCGGCGGATATGCTGCTGCGTCCCAAGGCCAAGCCCTCCACTGAGGCGGGGAAGGTCATGCAGTCCGTCAGCGATGTGATGGACGATGTGGCCGGTTCGGTCAAGCACCATATGAAATAGGCAGCCGGGGAGGGGAGGACGCGGAGAACGCCCTCCCCTCCCAAGCTGCGGCAGGACCGCTCACAGCGCGTATGCCCGCCGGCGCAGAGGGCAAATACCCAATTAAAGCTCCCGGGCGGCCAGATCCGCAAAGGTCTCCCGCCGCACCGCCACATAGTCCCGTCCGCCGCTGAGCATCACAATGGGCGGGCGGGCGACGGTGTTGTAGTTGGAGGCCATGGAGTGGTTATAGGCGCCGGTGGTCAAAACAGCCAGCAGGTCGCCCCGCTGCAGCCTTGGCAGGGCCACATCCTCCTGGATCATGTCCCCACTCTCGCAGCAGCGGCCGCCCACAGTGCAGACAAAATCCCTCTCGTCATCCATCCGCCCCGCAGGCTCGATGGTGTAGGAGGCGTGGTAGAGGGCATAGCGGGGGTTGTCGGTCATGCCGCCGTCTACGGAGACATAGCTGCGGTAGCCGGGGATGGTCTTGGTGGACTGCACGGTGTAGAGGGTCAGCCCCGCGTCGGCTACGATGCTGCGGCCCGGCTCCATCAGCACCATGGGCTCCGGAAGGCCCAGGGCGGCGCAGCCAGCTTTCACATGTTCCGCCACCTTGCCGATCTCCCCGGCAATGTCCACGACCGGGTCCGACTGGGTATAGCGGACGCCGTAGCCGCCGCCGAGATTCAGGATCTCAGCGGTATAGCCCAGCTTGTCCCTAAGCTCCGCCATAAAGCGTAGCATGATGTCGGCGGTGTCGTAAAACACCTGGGAGGTGAACACCTGGGAGCCCACATGGGCGTGGATGCCCCTGAGATGGATGTGGGGCAGCTCCAGGGCCTGGCGGACGAATGTCAGAGCCTGACCGGTCTCGATGGGGACGCCGAACTTGGAGTCCACCTGACCGGTGGAGACCGCTGCGAAGGTGTGGGGGTCGATGCCCGGCGTCAGGCGCAGGAGGGCCTTCTGCCGGATGCCCTTTTCGGCGGCAATGCGCTCCACCGCAGCCAGCTCGTCGGCATTATCGATAATGAAATATCCAACGCCGCAGTCCATGGCGAAAGAGATCTCCTCGTCAGTTTTGCTGTTGCCGTGGAAAAACACCTTATCCATGGGGAAGGCGGCGGAGCGGGCCAGATACAGCTCGCCGGCGGATACCACATCCGCCCCCAGCCCCTCCTCGGCGATGATCTCATAGACCCGGCGGCAGGCCAGGGCTTTGCTGGCATAGAGGGGCAGGGCGGAGGCGAAGGACCGCCCCATGGCCTCCCGGTATACCCGGCAGTTGCGGCGCAGCCGCTCCTCGTCCATCAGATAGAGGGGGGTGCCGTAGCGGGCAGCCAGCTCGGTGGTATCCCGGCCGGCAAAATAAAGATGACCGTTTTTTACGGAGAGATTGTCACAGATCACAAAAAAGCCTCCTTCTGGGAGAGAAATTGACAGGAGCATTTTAGCACATTTTATCCCGGTGGAAAACAGGAAATCCTATTTTCCGCAAAATTTATTGTCCGGCATGGCTGCCGCCGGGCATCAGACGGTCTCCAACGCCCTGACAGCCGGCTGGCTTGGAGAAAATCTCCCTGTTTTTGAAAAAATTCTTGACAATTTGGAAAAGGACAGGTATACTAATAAAGCTGTTGCAGTCCGCTTTTGCTGCAGCGGCTTGAAAAATGCCCTCCTGGGCCTTATATTCGGAGTGGTATCGAAGTGGTCATAACGAGCACGACTGGAAATCGTGTGACGGTCAAAAGCCGTCCGAGGGTTCGAATCCCTCCCACTCCGCCAAAGCAAAAGGACATCCGAAAGGATGTCCTTTTGCTTTTCCTTTATCAGCGGCAAAAAGGCGGAGTTCTCCAGAGACTATGGCCGGTCATCTGGACGGAACTCCAGCAGATCGCCGGGCTGGCAGTCCAGCGCCTCGCAGATGGCATTGAGGGTGGAAAAGCGGATGGCGCTGACCTTCCCTGTCTTGATCTTGGACAGGTTCACATTGGCGATCCCCACCTTTTCCGCCAGCTCGTTGAGACTGATTTTGCGGTCCGCCATCATGCGGTCCAGACGAAGTATGATAGCCATGGCTGCTCCTTTTCGGTTTTATAGGATTTCGTCCACCTCCTGCTGCAGAGCGCAGCCGTATTGAAAGATGAGGCAGGCACAGAAAAAGAGAAAAGCAAAAAACAAGCCCTTGATGGCATTGGCCAAAAGCTTTTGGAGCTCCATGGACAGCCACAGGCTCAAGGGGATTTCCACCACACATAGGGTCAGCTGGCAGAGCGCCATCTTCCGCAGACAGACCGCCGTGTGGGGAGAAAAGGGCGTGTTTCCGCAGGCCATTGAGGAAAAAATGCGCTGGGCATAGGTCAAAAGCAGGAACCAAAACCCCAGCAGGACTGCCAGGGATGCCGCTAGAGCGGCCAGAAAACCAAAGCTGAAGGGATGGCCGAGGAGCAAGGCGCCGGAGGAGAGCTGCCGGCCGCTCCACTGGTTCACAAGGGAAGTGAGGGCCACAATGCCCGCCGCTCCGATCCCCAGCAGCATGAGGATCCGTCCGGCAAGCAGCAGCACAGAAATGATGCGGGATGCTCTACGCAGCGTAAGTATTTTCATAACAAACCCTCCCGGAAAAGCTTTCTAAGGAGAGCTTACCAACAAATTTTATTTTTGTCAATAAATTTTTAATGATAAACATTAAAAATGATAGAGGGATCACGGCGCTGGCTGAAACGCCGGCCGCCGCAGCCGGAGGAAAAGCGCGGGCGGCTGGTCTGCAGCCGCCCGCGTTTCCTGTCCAGTGCGTTTCTATCGGATGGACCTGCCCAGGTCATAGGCCTGCTGCAGCTCCGGCTTTCCCTGGATGTCGCCGGTGTTCATATTTCCCCCGGCCAGGACGTGGCCCAAATTGGTCCACCGGAGATGCTCCATCAGGTGGTCATAATAGGTGAGCACGTCTTCAAAGCCGTTTCCCTCCGCTGCCATCAGCAGCGCCGAGGCCCGGCCGTTCCCCCGGAGCAGGTTGCCGTCCCCCTCCTCCAGGGCGAAGAGACGGTCCACAGCGGTGCGCAGCTGGCCGCTCATGTTCCAGTAGTACAGCGGCGAGGCCAGCACCACCACGCCGCTCTCCTTCACCGCCGGGTAGATTTTGTCCATATCATCCCGCTGGACACAGGGGCAGTCCCTGCCGCTGTGGCCGCCGAAACAGCCCTTGCAGCCGTGGATGTCCATGCCGCCCAGGAAAAATTCTGTTACCGTGTGGCCCGAGCTCTCGGCGCCCTGGATAAAGGACTTCACCAGGGCGGAGGTGTTGCCGTTTTTCCGGGGGCTGCCGTTTAAAATCACAATGTTCTTGCCCATATCGCTCTCTTCCTCCAATCAGATTTTCAGCTTGTCAAAAAAGCCTCGCAGAGTTCGCGCCCGCAGGCGCGAAAAAAGTGCAATTCGTTTTCCCCCAGGACATGAGCCTGGGGGAAAACACTTCTCGGCCCACAAGTGTGGGATTTGGCCGTCAGTGACGAACAAATCCTGCGCGCAGGGGGCCGCATCCCCTTCAAAAAAGCGGCTCCGCCGCTTTTTTGACAGTCTCAGATCTTGTCCGCCAGGGCCGCGGCCTGGGCGCAGCCGTCGGTCCTGTCTATATCGCCGGGATGGAGGACGCCGGGGACAAGCACCTCGCCCACCATTCTCCACTTATTCAGCGCCGCCGTCCGCTCCATGGGGATCCGCACCCCGTCCAGCACGGAGAGGTCCTCCTCCTCGCAGCAGGCAATGAGGGCGCACGCCTTGCCGGCGATATCCTTGCCGCCCACCACCAGGGAATAGATCCGGTCGATGACGGCCTTGATTTGGGCGGGGATGGAGTACCAGTACACCGGCATGGTGAACACCAGGGCGTCCGCCTCCAGAATCGCCGGGGCGATGGTGTTGAAGTCGTCGTCAAAGGAGCAGGCCTTGCCGGTCTTGAAACAGGTCTCGCAGGCATGACAGCCGCCCAGATTCATCATGGCCGCGTCAAAGCGCTGTACCGTGTGGCCCTTGGCCTCCGCCGCCTGGATAAAGGCGTCGGTCATGGCAAAGCTGTTTCCGTTCTTCCGGGGACTGCCGGTGATTACTACAATCTTCTTACCCATACATACCTCCAAAATCCGCGGAGCTTGCTTTTTTCCGCTGTCGATGTTATCATGATAACCAGAATGAAACAAAAGTGCAAGTACGCACCTTTACGTTCAATACTTACCTGAAGGGAAGTGCTGTCGTGGGAAAGCGATGCATCTCTGACGAGCGGCTCAGCGCCACCGGGTTCAGCTATACCCTGTCGCTGATCAGCGGCAAATACAAGATGACGATCCTCTACACCCTGATGGAGTTTGGGGTGGTCCGGTTCAACGAGATGAAAAAGTATATCGGAGGGATCTCCTATAAGACCCTCAGCTCCACTTTGAAGGAGCTGGAGCGGGACCAGCTGGTCCACCGGGAGGAGTACCCCCAGATCCCGCCCAAGGTGGAGTACAGCCTGACGGAGCGGGGGAAGTCCCTGATCCCGATTCTGGACGGCATGTGCGAGTGGGGGGACAAAAACCGGCTGTGAGAACAGCACGCAGCTGTGTGCGTGGGAGATGGCCAAAGAGAGCTATACCGGAGAACAAAAATAAACGGAATCATTACGACAAACGCCCCGGAGCACGGTGCCCCGGGGCGTTTGTTCATTTCTCCGCATGGTCCGTGCGGAGGCCATAGACCTTCTCCAGGCGGGCGTCCATGTCGCCGTTCCAGCCGTGGTCCTTGTAGTT
>CAJFPI010000110.1 GCA_904398675.1 uncultured Oscillospiraceae bacterium | reverse complement strand
GGAGATGGCGGACAACGCCACTGTGGTGATCCAGGCCCCCGACGCGGTGCTGGAGATGACCCGCGGCTCCAGCGACGCCTATCTCAACGACCAGCTGCTGAAAATGGCGCAGCCGGTGATCTGCTTTGACAGCGTGTGCTACCTGCCCCTGGACACCATGCTCCAGTGCTGCGGTATGGAGCGGATGACCGTGGGCGGCTATGAGCTGCTCTACCCGGCCCCCTGAGGGGAGAAGGAGGTACCAATGGCCAAATATTCCGTGATCTCCGACGTGAGCCGGACCATTGTGGACCTGCTCCGGGCGGAGCTGGTCCCCGAACCGGTGGCCCAGAGCGAGCAGATCGGGGCCTGCGACCCCCACGACAGGGGAAATTTTGTGGTGGGCGTCCATATCTATGATATTGCCGAGGCGGGGGAGATGCGGCCCAGCGGCCCCGTCCTCCAGCCCGACGGCTCCCAGCGCAACCCCCCGGTGTCGCTGTACCTCTCGCTGATGATCTCCGTGTCCAGCAAGGCGGAGAAGGAGACCCGGACCCTGGACGAGCAGATGATTATGGGCCGGGTGATCCAGGTGCTGGAGGACAACAAACGCCTGCCGGAGAAGTACATGCCGCCGGCCCTCCGATCCGCCGGCGAGGTGATCCGGGTGAGCAACGTGCCCATGGAGCTGGAGGAGAAGACCAAGATCTGGACCATGTTCTCCGAGTCCTACAAGCTCAGCGTATTCTATAAAATCGGCCCGGTGCTGCTGGAGTCCTCCGTGGTCACCGAGCCCGCCGCCCGGGTCAAGGAGATCCAGCTGGGCCTGGAGCAGAAGGAGAGGGAGCGATGAGGACCATCCGCAGAATCTCGGCGGCCTTCCGGCTGCTGGACAGCTACAGCAAGGGACCGGTGCTGGGGGCAGCGATCCTGGTGGACGGGCGGCGGACGCCCTATGTGGCCAAGGGGGACGGGACCTATGTGTTCTCCGATCTCCCGCCCGTGCCCCACGCCTACGAGATCTCCGCCCCGGGCTATCGGACCGTCCGCCGCAGCCTCCCGGCGGTACCGCCCCATTTCCCGGAGGTGGTGCTGATGCCCTACGCCCCGGGCACGCCGGCGCTGGAGCGGATCAGCTGTTTCCGTCTGCGGTTTCTCCGGGGGGAGCGGCCCCTGGCGGAGAAGAAAATCCGCGCCACGCTGATGACGGCGGTTGGAGCGCTGCGGCTGGTGGAGCCGGGAGAGAAGGGCGGGCGCGCCCTGGCGCTCGCAGGCGGATACGCCCAGGGCCTGCTCTATCAGCACTACTGTGCCCGGGAGAACCCGGCGTCGGATCTGTTCATTACCGATTATGACCAGGGCACCGGGCAGTTTCTGCTCCAGTCGCCCCTGGAAACCCCTCTCAAGAAGGGTGGTCTTCTCCGCCCGGTGTGGGACCTGGAGACCGATTGGGACGGCGCGGCCGTCCTCCCGGCCATCGGCCTGTTCCTGCAGCGGGAGGAGGTGGAGCTCTCCTTCACCCTGGAGGGGCAGGAGCAGCGGCTTTTGACAGCGCCGCCCTCCCCCAGCCTGCGGGCCGTGGTGGAATTTGAACCGTAAGGAGGCGGAAAATGGGCAATCAAGTCTGTATGGGGGCCATGTGCCAGTGTACCTTCGGCATGGCGCCCTCCAGCCTGGTGGTGACGCCGGAGAACAAGGTCTTGACCTCCAGCATGCCGGCGGCCACCATCATGGACAACGTTCCAATGAAAAATATCATGCCCTTCGGCATGTGCTCCTCCCTGGCAAACCCCACTGTGGCCTCCGCCACTGCGGCGGCGCTGGGTGTGCTGACCCCCATGCCCTGCGTGCCGGTGATCCCGGCCCCCTGGGCGCCGGGGTGTCCCACGGTGCTCATCGCCAACAAGCCGGCGCTGAACGACAGCTCCAAGCTGACCTGCGCCTACGGCGGGGTGATCAGCATCAACAGCCCCGGCCAGATGAAACATCAGATCCCGTGATACACCGCTTTTGAGAGGGGGAAAGGCAGATGGCCTCCTACTTCAGCCGCTTTTTTGACGCCAGGCAGTTCACTGCGGCCTATGCCGCGCCGGAGGAGCACCTGACGGACCTGGTCCGCTGGTGCGAACTGCTGCTGTCCGCCTACCTCCCCTGTTTTCTCCCGGATCCCAACGGGACGGCGCGGCCTGACCCGGAGGCGGTGCGCCGGGAGGTGCTGCTGGATTTTGACAAGGCCCTCTTCCACATCGACGCCAGGGCCGAAACCTCTGTGAAGGCGGGGGACTTCCTGGCGGCCCAGTATGTGCGGGAGGTGCTGAAACTGACCAATCTGGAGCTGTTCGCCCTGGTGCTGTGGCTGCTGCCGGAGTATGACCAGCGGTTCGGCCCCCTCCTGGGGCGGCTCCAGGGCAGCCCCAGCCTTCACCGCCCCAGCTTTGACATGGCCATCAAGCTCTTCCACTTTACAGACAAGGCGGAGGAGATCCCCCAATATCACGCCCAGCGCCACGCCCTGGAGGAGAAGGCGAGCTTTGCCTTCCTCCAGCGGGACGGCAGCCTGGACAGGCGGGTGCGGGACTTTTTGCTGCAAAACGGGGCCGCCGCCGGGGAGACGGCGGCGATGAAAACCTATATCCCCGGGGAGGGCGCCCCCCTTCTCCTGCAGGAGCGGGAGGCGGAGGCGCTGGCCGGGGCCATTGCATCCGACGGCGCGGAGCGGGAGACGCTTTTTGTCTGTCTCCGGGGAGCCAGGGGCTCCGGCCGGTCCACCCGGGTGAGGCGGACGGCCCAGCTGCTGGATGTGCCGGCGGTGTTTTTCGACTGCGGCACGGCCGCGTCCCTCCGGCGGGAGGAGTTTTTCTCCGCCCTGCGCACCGCCGGCCGGGAGACCATCCTGGTCCAGGGCATGCTGGCCCTTGGCCAGCTTGACGCGCTGCTGGAGGAGCCGGAGACTGCCCGGCAGGTTCTGGAGCTGGCGGGGCGCTACTCCGGCGTGGTGTTTGTCCTCACCGGGCCGGAGACGGCCACGGCGGAACTGGCGGAGGGGCGCCGGTGGGTGGAGGAGGATGTGCTGCCCCCCGGAAAGAGCGAGAGCATTGCCCTGTGGCAGGAGGCTCTGGCGGAGCTGCCCCTCAGAGAGCCGGTGGCGCCGGCGGAGATGGCCAACAAATTCACCTTCACCCCCGCACAGATCGCCGGAACAGGCCGGACGGCGGCGGGGATGGCCCTGCTCTCCGGCCCCCTGGACCGGCGGGGGGTGACGGCGGCGGCCTACCGCCAGATCTCCCACAAGCTCGCCGAGCACGCCACGCTGATCTACGCCCGCCACACCTGGGACCAGCTGGTGCTGGGAGAGACGGAGAAGGAGATGCTCCGCATGGCCTGCGACCAGGTGCGCTACCAGCATGTGGTCTATGACCGCTGGGGCTTTGACGAGCGCCTGTCCTACGGCAAGGGGGTGAGCATGCTCTTTGCCGGCCCCCCGGGCACCGGCAAGACCATGGCCGCCCAGGTGGTGGCCAATGAGCTGGGCATCGAGATGTACAAGGTGGACCTGTCCCAGGTGGTATCCAAGTACATCGGAGAGACAGAGAAAAATCTCAACCAGGTGTTCAACGAGGCGAAAAAGTCCAACGTGATCCTGTTTTTCGACGAGACCGACGCCATCCTGGGCAAGCGCACGGAGGTGAAGGACTCCCACGACAAAAACGCCAACCTGGAGACGGCCTACCTCCTCCAGAAGATGGAGGAATACGACGGCATCACCGTTATGACAACCAACTATAAGGAGAACATCGACAGCGCCTTTTTCCGGCGCATCAGCTATGTGATCCACTTCTCCTTCCCGGACCGGAAGGCCCGCAGGGAGATCTGGAGGGGGATCTTCCCCAGCCGGACCCCGCTGGAGGACGTGGACTTTGACTATCTGGCAGATCAGTTTGAGATCACCGGCGGCAGCATCAAAAACATCGCCCTGGTGGCCTCCTTCATGGCCGCCCGCGGCAATCAGGCCGTGGGCATGGAACACATCATCCGGGCTGTGAAGTATGAAATGGCAAAACAGGGGAAGATCATGCTGCGGGAGGACTACGGCGAATACGGCTACCTCCTGCCGTAAGGGTTCCCTTTTCCACAGCAGGCAGGGAAAGAACGGGCGAAAGGAGCGGTACATTATGGATCAGGCGTCTTTGGATTACGGCATGGGCGTACTGGAGGAGATCGACGGGGCCCTGCGGCCCATTGGCATGACGGTGGAAAAACTGGAGCCGGACCAGACGGAGGGCATCCCCACGGGGAGCATCCGCCCGGCGGGCAAGGAGTCTGGGTGGGAGATCACCTGCAGCGTGGTGCCCACCCACCGGGACGATGTGTCCACTACCTTTGTCCAGTTCTATCTCCGGCTGACTGCCCCCTGCCCGGAACGGCGGGAGGAGCTGGAGCGATTTGCCCGCGCCGGCAACCGGCAGTTCCTGATGGGCACGCTGGTGGTGGCCGAGGACAGCCTGTGGATGAAATATGTGGCGGTGCTGGAGCCTGCCATCGCCATAGAGGAGTCCCACATGCAGGCGGCGGTATTTGCCTTCTGCCAGCAGGCGGAGGTGCTGGCTGCGCGGGGCCGGGCCGTCTGCCAGGACGGTATGACGGCAGAGGAGGCCCTGGCAATGGAAATCAGGTGAGAGGAGGCGAGCAGCGTGTTTGAACAGGAGAGATATGAGAACACCGGGAGAGACCAGGGGCTGTTCCGCACGCCGGACCGGACAGCAGGCGGCACCAGCCGCTACCGCGTCTCCGCTACCAATGATCCGGCGGAGATCGAGGCCGAGCGCATGGCCGACAGCGTCATGGGCGGGGGAATTTTCCGCTCTGAGGCGGCGGGGGTAAGCGATGCCGGCGGGGATGTGGACATCCCCACCTTGGACCTGGCCGGGGCTGGCAGCCCCCTGCCCATGGGGCTGCAGAGCACGATGGAGCAGTCCTTCGGCGCCGACTTCTCCGGCGTCCGGGTCCACACAGGCGCCGGCGCCGCCCGGGCCAGCCGCCAGATCTCCGCCCGGGCCTTCACCCGGGGGCAGGACATCTACTTTAGGGGCGGCGAGTACAGCCCCGACACCCGGGAGGGGCAGCACCTCATCGCCCACGAGCTGGCCCACGTGGCCGCCGGGGACACCGGCATCCACCGGGTGAGGGATGACTCCCTGACGTCGACGTCCACACTGCAGGCATCCGCCCCCAAATCCGGACTGGATAAGGCGACCATCGCGTCCATGGCCCTGGAGAGCTCAACCACGGCGGCGAAGGAAGATCTGACCAAGGTCGACCAGGTGATTGTCCAGTGCGGCACAAAGGAGAGCGTGACCGCCGAGATCCTGGCGGGCACAGCAAACCTGGGCACGCTGAACGGGCGCATGGAGGCGCTGCAGCAGTCCGGGCGGGACATGGACATCTGGATCGCAAAGCTCCAGAAAATGATGGGGGATTACGTGACCGCCTCCACCGACGGGGGCGGAAACGCGGACCGGGCGAAATCCGCCCAGTGCTACACCCAGGCCCAGGCGCTTCTGGACCAGCTGAAGGCGGCAAAGACAAAGATTGACGGCTCCGCCAAGACCGCCGTCCAGCACGGGCTGGATGAACTCCGAAACACGGCGGGCGGAGCCCAGGGGGCCCCGTTCTCCAAAGGGGTGGAGTACATGCTGGATGACCCCGCCTGCGGCCAGTTCTTCCAGGCCGTGGCAGAGGTCCAAAAGGCAAGCGGCGGCGGTGACATCTCCGCCAAAGAGGAGGCCGCCTATTCCAGTGAAAACGCAAATCATCTGCGGGAAGATGTGGGCACAGGAAGGGCCGACAAGGCGGGCCGGTTCTGCAGCTCCGCGGGGGCCGGTCTGGGGATCATGGGGACCGCCGTGTCTGCCGTGGATCTTGGGGCCGGCTTTGACGAGGAGATCAAAGGCGAGGGCAACGTCAGCGATGACTCGGAGCGGGCGGGGACTGCCGCCTCCCACATGGGCGCCGTGGTCGACACGCTGTCAGCGGCGAATGACATCGGCGCCAGCTTCGTGGAGACCTGGCAGCTCCACGACCAGGAGAAGGCCCGCGCCGCCAAAATCCAGGCCATGCAGGCAAGAGGAACGGGGGCGAAGGAGCTCAGCGCCGTGGACCACACCGCCCGGACAGCGGCGGCCGGCAGCTGGATGGGCACATCCAGCAGTATCCTGGGTGCTGCCAACTCCATCTATGGTACTACCACTGGAAAGGGCGACGAAAACAGGACCACAATGGAAGAGAGGCAGGGGAACATCCTCAGCGTCAGCTCTGATACCGTGGCAGTAGGAGGGGACGTCCTGGGCCTGGCGGCCAGCAGCAGACAGGCCGACCAGCTGAAAAAGCAGGATACCGCCACCAAGCAGAGCATGACGGCCATCGGCAAGCAGCTGCGTAAGACGCTGGACGGGTCCCCTGCCCTCCCGGATGAGAGGAAGTCCCTTCTGACCCGGATCTGCGACCGCATGGAGGGAAAGCAATTCAACAAGGCAACGCCACCTCTGAAGGATATGATTTCCCAGTCCCTCCAACCACTGGCAGCGGGTGGCACCCCCGCCTCCCAGCAGGGCGGCAATCCCACTTCCCAGCAGAGCGGCGGTCAACAGGCCGGAGGCGGGCAGAACGGCACCGCCAGCGAACTCTCGCCCAAGCAGAAGACCCTGCTGACGACGCTGCTGGCCATGGAAACCAGCCGTGCCTCCACCAAGGACGCCGTCTCCGGCGCCAGATGGGACACGGGGTTCAATGTGCTGAGTACCATCGGAGATATGACCAGCCTCGCCTCCAGCGTCTCCTTCATGGCGGGGTCGGGAATGGTTGGGCTGATCCTCTCGACCATCTCCAGCGCGATTGGCCTGATCGGCTCCATCCGGGACGCCCACAACGCCCGCAAGGACAACGGCGCATCG
>CAJFPI010000109.1 GCA_904398675.1 uncultured Oscillospiraceae bacterium | reverse complement strand
GAGGGACAGCATCAGGCTGCTACGCAGCAGCATCAGCGCCGTACCAATCATACTGCCTCCCTTGCTGTCCCGGAGACTTCCTGTTTCCCCCGCTGTCTCCGGTGTGCCGCCGTTCCGGCCGGCGGCAGGCCGATCTTTCGGAGTTTCTCCGTTCCCACGCAGTACCCCTGGTCATTTTTATGCCCCAACAGACTGTCCCTATCCCAGCCCCCCTGCTCCGCCCATACAGGGGCAGCCATACATGGAAAAACGCCGCAGGGATGCGAAACATCCCTGCGGCGGTATCAGTCATACAAAATGCTCCACAGCATACCATGGATACGACCCATGAGCCTTCTTCTATGGATGTTCGCGGCCAATCGCCTCCTCTCCTGGTTATCAAATATCTATCTCATGGTATCTGGTTTTCCTCAACTGGATCTTCTTTCCTGTGAACACTGTTAGATTACCCCAGCTTTTTGAACTGGGTCTGTCCAATTGGTGAACATTTCGTAAACAGATACTCTGCACAAAAAAGGGTAGCTTTTATTAACAGGATTTGCTATAATGCACATAATAGCACATTCCGCTTTGCGGAGCAGTCAAACAAGCCGTGTGAGCAGGCGCTCGCCGGGACATCGGCCGGTCCCCGCCGCAAGAGAGACAGCCGCCCGCCTTCACCGATTCTGCAGAGAACCGTCTCTTGGCTTGCGGGCGGACCACAGGGAGGAAACGATGAAACAGTACATCATGGCCTTTGACGCAGGTACTACCAGCAACCGCTGCCTCCTGTTTGACAGAGAGGGAAATGTCTGCAGCATGGCCCAGAAGGAGTTCAACCAGATCTTCCCAAAGCCCGGCTGGGTGGAACACAACGCCTATGAGATCTGGGCCACCCAGCTGGGTGTGGCCGTAGAGGCGCTGGGCAATCTGGGCGAGCCGGCGGAGAGCATCGCCGCCATCGGCATCACCAACCAGCGGGAGACCACCATCGTCTGGGACAAGAACACCGGCGAACCCATCTACAACGCCATTGTCTGGCAGTGCCGCCGCACCAGCGAATACTGCGACAGGCTGAAGGACGAGGGGCTGACGGAGTGGTTCCGGGAGAAGACCGGGCTGGTGATCGACGCCTACTTTTCCGCCACCAAGCTCAAGTGGATCCTGGACAATGTGGAGGGCGCGCGGGAACGGGCAGAGCGGGGGGAGCTGCTCTTCGGCACGGTGGAGACATGGCTGATCTGGAAACTGACCGGCGGCCGGGTCCATGTAACCGACTACTCCAACGCCTCCCGCACCATGCTCTTCAATATCAACACCCTTCAGTGGGATCAGGAGATCCTGGATAAGCTGGATATCCCCGCCTGCATGCTGCCGGAGGTGAAACCCAGCAGCTGTATCTATGGGGAGACAGACCCGGGGATCTTCGGCTGCGCCATTCCCATCGCCGGCGCCGCCGGGGACCAGCAAGCCGCCCTCTTTGGGCAGTGCTGCTTTGAGGCGGGGGACGCGAAAAACACCTACGGCACAGGCTGTTTCCTGCTGATGAACACCGGCTCCACACCGGTATTCTCCCGCAGCGGCCTTGTCACTACCATTGCCTGGGGGCTGGATGGTCAGGTGACCTATGCCCTGGAGGGCTCCATCTTCACCGCCGGCGCTGCCATTCAATGGCTGCGGGATGAGATGTGGATGATCGAGAGCGCGGCGGACTCGGAGTACCACGCCAACAAGGTCCCTGACACCAACGGCTGCTATGTGGTCCCCGCCTTTACAGGCCTCGGCGCTCCCCACTGGGATCAGTATGCCCGTGGCGCCATTGTGGGGCTGACCCGGGGCGTCAACAAAAACCATATCATCCGGGCCACTCTGGAATCCATTGCCTACCAGGTCAACGACGTGCTGAAGGCCATGTGGACCGACAGCCGCATCTCCCTCACCGATCTCCGGGTGGACGGCGGCGCCAGCGCCAACAACCTTCTGATGCAGATGCAGGCGGATATTGTCCAGGTCCCCATCAACCGTCCCAAATGCGTGGAGAGCACTGCAACAGGCGCCGCATACCTGGCCGGCCTCGCCTCCGGTTTCTGGGGCGGCATCGACGAGATCCGCCGGGAGTGGGTGGTGGACCGCACCTTTATGCCCCAAATCTCCAAGGCGGAGCGAGATAAAAAGGTCCAGGGCTGGAACAGGGCGGTGATCCGCTCCTTCGACTGGGCGCGGTAGCAATCCCCCCTCACTCCGCTGTGTAAACGGTGCGCATCGACCGAATCGATGCGCACCGTTTTTCCTTCCGGCCTGGACTTTCATACCGCAGATGGGGAAACCGTCAACGCTCTTTTCCCCGCCCCCGCCATTGGGAAAACCCCGCGCCTTGCGGCGCGGGGTTTTCCCGAGGATGTATGAGAAGTGAGAAAGGAGCAAAGTTACTGAGCGGCAAACGCAGCGCCAAAGGATCTGCACTGCTCTGTGCCGGTTTCGTCGGGGGTGTCATTGATGATAAGGCCCTCACCATTAAAGAGCACGGCGCCTGCCTGGTTCACCCGGTCCTGCCAGTCCCGCATCCACTGTCCGTCGCCCCAGCCGTAGGAGCCGAACAGGGCCACCTTTTTTCCGGACAGCCTGGGCTCCAGCTCGGTGAAGAAGGGGTCAAACTCTCCCTCCTCCAGCACCTCGTCCCCCATTGCGGGACAGCCCAGCGCCAGAAGGTCGCACTGCAGCGCCTCATCCGGGCCGGTCTCGGAGACCTGCCGCAGCTCCACGGCTGCGCCGACCCCTCTGGCCCCCTCTGCAATAGCGTTGGCCATAGCTTCGGTGTTGCCGCTGGCAGACCAGTAGATAATCTTCATCGTTGCCATAGGAATACCTCCGTGAGTATGAGATTCCGGCAGAGCGTCAGGCGCCCTGCTCCTGCAGGTGGATCGGGGGGAACATCTCCGTCAGCGGGCAGCGCTCCAGGCGCCTGCACAGCAGGTCCCGGCAGCGGTCGCACCGGCGGAAATACCGCTGGGCAGCGTCCTGATCGCCATAGACCTTCCACCGGCCGCAGAGCTTGAAGTCCCGCCCTTTGCAGCGGCGAAAGCCCTCCACGTCCTCCGGCGGATAGCCCAGGAAGAGGCCGATCTCATGGGGAAACTCCTGCTGCTGCAGCCGCCCGGCAAGGCAGTCCAGCAGCGTCTCCACGTCTCCCTCCACCGGATAGCCTTCTTCCTCCAGCATGCGCCGGACTGCCGGGCAGGACAGCCGCCGCTCCAGGCAGCTGCGCCGGTAGACCAGCAGCAGCATTCTCTGCCGACTGCGCCGCATGACCCGGAGGGTGATGTCCCTCACCTGCAGCGCCGCAGTATACGCATCCAATTCCTTTTGATCAATCAGGGGCCAGGAAAAGAGGTCAGCTGCCTTGATCCCCACCATAGAGGGAGCACAGTGATACGCCAGCGCATGTTCAAATGTTCTCACCTGTGTTGCCGCCATGGTGCTCCCCCTTTCAATTTGTTAGTTTATGCTAACTTTCGTTTCGAAAAAAGAGGGCTGTGCCCTTTCGCAAATGTTAGTCTTTCCTAACTACGACGCTAGTATAGCATGCCACATACGCTTTGTCAACCCCTTTTTTGAAAAATTTCCCGCGCCTTCCCTGCACCTGGTTTCCAGCCCCCCCTCCCACGCCGCGGCGCAATCCCCCAGCAGTGCCAGCATTTACAGCTTGCCTCCGGCGGCGGTCTTGTGTATACTCAGGGCCGTACCACGACAGAAAGGAGGAAAGACATGCGAGGCAAGCTTTTTTCCTGCCTGGCTGCCCTGCTGCTGATCTTCCTTGTCAGCGGACGGGCCGAGGCAGCGAACGTGGAAATGAGCGGAAAGACTGTTTCCACCTCCGGTCAGATCTCCGGCGGAACAACCTATGTTCCTCTGCGGGAGCTGTTCAGTGCTTTTGGAGAATGGGAAATATCCTGGGACAACTCCATTCGCACCGCAAAGGCGGAGGGGGAGCTGTTCACCCTGTCCTTTCCCGTCGGCAGCAGCACTGCGCTGGTAGATGGCTACGCCATTGAGGTAGGCCGCATCTTCCTGCGAAACAACACCACCTACGTCCCCCTTCGTGCGGTAGCGAACCTGCTGGGCGCCGACACCATTTGGAATGGAAACAGCAGGCCGATCCAGCTGGTAGAACGGGCTACATACCGCAGCCATTCCGACGAGGATCTCTACTGGCTCAGCCGCATTATCAGCGCGGAGAGCCAGGGCGAGTCCCTTTTAGGCCAATTGGCTGTGGGGCATGTGATCATCAACCGCGTGGAGAGCAGGCAGTTTCCCAACACCATCAAGGACGTCATCTTTGATGTAAAGTATGCCGTACAGTTTGAACCGGTGAGCAACGGCTCCATCTACTGGGAGCCCACGGCCCGCAGCGTGCTGGCGGCCAAGATGGTGCTCAACGGCACAGAGGCGGTGGGGGAATCCATGTACTTCTATGCCCCTGCCCTGTCCCAGGGCACCTGGATCAATCAGAACCGCACCTATTACACCACCATCGGCTGTCACAAGTTTTACTTGTAAAATTTCTCCTGTGGGTCTACAATGGAAGGGACTCAGCCCCGTCCGGGGCGGCATCCCGTCTCGCGGTTGTCCGGAAGGCTTTCTCCCGGATATCCGGCGAGGGAACACAGGAGGTAACAGCCATGCTGCTTTCCCAACATCCCCGCAGGCATTACGACCGTTCCCAGCTGCGGGAGGTCATCTGCCAGATCCGTTTTCCCGCCATCCTCTCCATCGGCTCCCATGAGCCGGCGGATTTTCAGGAGGCTGTCCGGAGGGAGTTCCCCCGGTATACTGCCAGGCAGGACCACCTGCCGCCCAAGGTCACTATGGTCAACGGCGCGCCAAAGGTGGAGACTCCCGCTCCGGTGGTAAACCACAACTTCGTCTCCATGGACAACAAGTGGAAACTGAATCTCACCAAGGACTTTATCTCCCTGTCCACCCTCTCCTATCCGGGATGGGAGGAGTTCGCCCAGCGGCTGGATCTGCCTTTGGCCCAGTTCATCCGGCTTTACCAGCCCGCTTTCTTCCGGCGCATCGGCCTAAGGTATGTGAACATCATCTCCCGCAGCGCCCTTGGGCTGGAGGAGGAGCCGTGGAGCGCGCTGCTCCAGGCGCCCTATCTCGGCATCCTCTCTGAAGAGGATGTGCGGGAAAAGGATACCGCCCAGTGCAGCGTCGCCTTCGACACCGCTCTGGACAGCAGCTGCCGCGTCAAGGTCCATGCCGGTCCCGGCCTTGTCAAGCAGACTGCGCCCAACGCCCCCCAGGACACGGAGCTGAAGTTCATTCTGGACATGGATCTCTTCCTGCCGGGGGAGACGCCGCCGTCCCTGGCCGCCGGTGCGCTGGAGACCCTTCACGGGCACTCCACCGCGCTCTTCGAGGGGGCCATCACCGAAAAACTCCGCACCGCGCTGCAGCCCCGTTAAGGGCTGCGGCGCCGGGATGGATGGGAGCAGCAAAATGCCCGCGATTTCCTTTTGAGGAAATCGCGGGCATTTTTTCTTTGCGTTTGCGTTTTCAGCGACGCCGCGGAATCAGACCGTCTCCGGCACCGGGCAGACCCAGCCGTAGGGATCCTCAATTCTGCCCCACTGGATGCCGGTGAGGGTGTCGTAGAGCCACTGGGCAGTCTCCCCGTTGGTGTCGCCGATGGCGTACTCCTTGTCCTGATAGCAGAACTTGCCGATGGGGGAGATGACGGCGGCGGTGCCGCAGCCCCATGCCTCCTCCAGATGGCCGCTGGCCAGAGCCGCCACCAGCTCCTCCACGGAGAACAGGCGCTCTTCCACCTCGTAGCCCTTGTCTTTGAGCAGCTGGATGCAGGAGCGGCGGGTAATGCCGGGCAGCACGGAGCCGGTGAGGGCGGGGGTGACGATCTTCCCGTCGATCTTGAACATGACGTTCATGCCGCCCACCTCTTCGATGTACTTCTGGTTGACGCCGTCCAGCCACAGCACCTGGTCGTAGCCCTTGGCCTCGGCCTTGGCGGCAGCGCGGTTGGCTGCGGCGTAGTTTCCGCCGCACTTGGCGTAGCCCGTGCCGCCCCGGACGGCCCGGACGTCGTGATCCTCAATGAGGATGCTCACCGGACGCAGGCCGCCGGCCAGATAGGAGCCCACCGGGGAGAGGAGAATCAGCATCTTGGCCGAGCCGATGCAGTGCAGGCCCAGGTCCACGTCAGTGCAGATCTCCACCGGACGGATATACAGGGAGGTTCCGGGGACAGAGGGGACCCAGTCCTGATCCAGAGCCACCAGTTTCTTCAGCGCCTCCAGCATAAAATCCGGGTCGAAGTCCGGCAGCTGGATGCGCTCGGCGCTGTCCCGCATGCGCTGCATATTGTCCCAGGGGCGGAACATCTGCACCCGGCCCTGGGGCGTGCGATATGCCTTCAGCCCCTCAAACACCTCTGCACCGTAGTGGAACACGGCGGCGCCGGGATGGATCTGCAGATCATGGATAGGGACGATCCGCGCATCGTGCCAGCCCTTATCGGGGGTGTAATCCATCTCAAAGATGTGGTCGGTGAAAATGGTGCCAAAGCCCGCCTTGCTGGGATCCGCCGGCTTGGCAGCTGGGTTCTGGGTTCTGGTGATGGTCAGCTCCATGGGATATGTCTCCTGCCTTTCCTTGAAAATAGATTCAAAAAATCTGTCTCTTTAATGTGCTAAATTGTATTGTATACCCATCGGATGCCCTTGTCAACGAAAACCTCCGCATCGTCAGGCATCCGACGCACCATTTTCCGTCTGATCAGGCTGGGCGGCAGCCAGTTTCCAGCGGCTGTCCTTGATGGTGAGCGTACGATAGCGCTTGCGGCTCTGCTGCATCCGCTGCTGCACCGCCCGCCCTGTAGGCGTCACGGCCAGGCCGCCCTGGGCCGTCTCCCGAAACTCCACCGGCAGGCGGCGGCCCACATCGCCCATGGCGTCGATCACCTCGTCCACTGGGATGCGGCTCTCCACCCCTGCCACAGCCATATCCGCCGCAGCGATGGCGTTCATTGCCCCGATGACGTTTCGCTTGACGCAGGGGACCTCCACCAGGCCCGCCACCGGGTCACAGACAAGGCCCAGAAGGTTTTTGACGGCGATAGCCACCGCATGGCAGATCTGGGCGGAGCTGCCGCCCTGGAGATAGGTCAAAGCCCCGGCGGCCATGGCGCTGGCACTGCCAACCTCCGCCTGACAGCCGCCGGCCGCGCCGGAAATGGAGGCCCGGCTGGCAATGACGCTGCCGATGGCACAGGTGACATACAGCGCCTCCAGCATGCGGTCCTCCGGGATCTTTTCCCTCCGCCACAGCGGGATCAGCACCGCCGGCATGACGCCGCAGGACCCGGCGGTGGGCGCGGCAACGATCCGGCGCATGCAGGCGTTGTTTTCCCCCATAGCCAGCGCCTGGGAGATCACCTGGGCGGTAAAGGTACCGCCGATGCTGGCGTGGGTCTCATAGTAGTCGCTGACCTTCCTCCCATCGCCGCCCACAAGGCCGCTGCGGCTGCGCAGATCGCCGGAATAGGCGTCCGCCGACTCTACCATGGCCCGCCAGGTGTGGCGCATTTTCTCCCAGGATGCCTCCCGGCTGACCATGCGGTTTTCCATATCGCTCTCCAGCACGATCTCCCAGATGGCCTTGTGCTCCTGCTCGGAATAATCCAGTATCCGTTTCATGGAGTCCAGATCCATCTTACTCATCCTCCTTCTCGTAGTAGGTGATTTGGATGATGCCGGTAAACTCGCGGATAAACTGCAGCACCACCGGCGGGATCTTCTCGTCCGTCTCGATCACCATCATCGCGTCGCCGCCCCGGCGCCCGCGGCTGAGGCTCATATTGGCGATGTTGACCCGGGCCCGGGAAAGCGTGGTGGTCACATCGGCAATATACCCCCGGTCATCCCGGTTCTGGATAATCAGCGTGTTATAGGCGCCGGTAAAGCTGACGGCCACCCCGTTGAGGCTGGTGACCCGGATCTGCCCGCCGCCCACGGAGCAGGCCTGCATCTGCAGCTGCCGCCCCTCCTCCACGCCCTCCAGCTCCATCAGGACGCTGTTGGGGTGGGCGTTTTTCAGCTGCACTTCGTCAAAAGAAAACTGCAGCCCCTGCTGCTCCGCCAGCTCAAAGCTGTCCGGGATGGCCAAATCGTCCGGCCGCATGCCCAAAAGGCCGGCGACCAGGGCCCGGTCCGTTCCGTGGCCCACGCCGGTCACGGCAAAGGAGCCGTGCAGGTGGAGTTTTGCGGTTTTCGGCGCGCAGCCCAGGAGAGTTCTCCCCATGCTCCCGATGCGGACCGCGCCGGCGGTGTGGCTGCTGGAGGGGCCGACCATGATCGGACCCAGGATATCAAAAATATCGATCATCCGTGCTGCTCCCCCTTCCGAGCGCAAATTCTTGGATGATACCAATTTTAGCATATCACAGCAAAATTGCAAGGACGAACTCTTGATTCCCCTATAGGTTTCTGAACAAAGCCCGGCCCATATGGCCCGGGAGTTTCCCGCACCCTGCCGCCCTCCGCACCGTTTTCACATGGCCGAATCTGCAAAAGGGCGGGCCTGGATGGCCCGCCCTGCTGTTTTCCGGGGAAATCCCCGCTGCTTATTTGGTGATGGTAACGATAAATCCGTCCACGTTGTTGCCGGACACGGTATAGTCCCCGCTCTCCGGCACCGGGACCTCCAGCCCCTCCACAAAGTAGATCTCATACTCTGTGCCGTCCACCGTGTAGGTCAGGTGCTCCCCGTCAAAGGGGAACTGGCGGAGATAGTCGATATACTCCTCATAGCAGAAATCATTTTCCACAATGATATAGGAGTGGGGGACACCCACATAGCGGAAGTGCCAGCTCTCGGGACCGATCTTGGTAAACTCCTCCTTCTCCTCGGTGTAGCGGAGGATAAAGCCATACTCATGGCAGTGCTCATTCACCCAGGCGTACTCCCCCACGCCCTCGAAGTAGTCGCCGTTATTCATGCTGTAGAGATCCACGGCGTAGCCGGTGTGGTGCTCGCTGCCGCCGGCCTGGGCCACAAAGCGCCGGGCATTTTCAATGCCGTTGCGCGCGGCGTTGCGGTCAAACAGGCCCTGCTGGAAGTCGTAGGTCCGGTAGCCGGAGACCACCATGATATCTGTGGCGCCGCCCTGGGCCACATAGTCGTCCAGCAGCTCATTGAGATGCTCCACTGTCACCGGCAGGATCAGGGTATCGTTGACGTTGGAGGTGTAGGAGCTGCTCTTGTTGTCCACCAGCCGCACAAGCTGGCTCTCCGCCGCCTCGGGGAAGTCGTACATATGCTCGTTGCTCACCAGGATCTGCTCCCCCACACCCATGTCCGCCTCGGTCATGGTCTGAACGATATAACCCGCCGGGAGGCCGTCCTCTCCGTCAGTGCTGCCGGTATCGCCGGTCTCCGTCTCCCCGCCGGCATCGCCGGTGTTCCCGCCGTCCGGACTGCCCTCGTCCTCCCCGCCGCCGGTATTGGTCTGCCCGGCGTTGTTCTGCGCCGCGCCGTCATCCTGCCCGGCGCAGCTGTAAAGCAGCAGCCCGGCCGCCACCACCAGCACCAGCAGGATCAGCAGCGGCAGAGGATTCCTCCTGCGCCGCCTGCGGCGTCCGTTATGTTTTGGTTGTACTCTGGTTCCCATTGTGTCTCAACCTCTTTTGTCTGAAATGTCCCGCGGGACAGGGTACAGGCCCTGCTCCCTTAGACGCAACTGAGTATACCATAGTTCCCCTGATTTCACAAGAAAAATCATTTCTGATTTTTGTCCCCCGCCGTTTCCGGAAACAGCCTGCGGTTTTCCGCCAGCGCGGATTCGATAGCCTCCGCCAGCTCCTCCGCCGCCCCGGCGGCGGAACCGCGCCAGGCGTGCATCAGCCCGGCCACATCCACCAGGATCCCCTGAACGTGCTCATAGGGGGCCTGCCCGCTCTTCCACCACCCGACGGCCTCGCCGCAGCAGGCATAGGCGCCCTCCGCGCCCAGGGGGTTGTCCGCGGTGTCATAGGGCAAGAGGAAGGCGTTGTAGACCAGGGGCTCCTCCCCCTTCTGCCCCCCAAACCGGGTGCTGATATACTCGCCGTAGGTGATCTGCTTGTGGATGGAGCTGCCCTCCGGCAGGTGCAGCGGGTTCGCTGTGAGCCCATACCGGTAGTATTTGGCGTCCAGCACATAAAATTTTCCGTCCCGGCGCATGACGGTGTCCGGCCGGAGGGCCTCCACCATCCGCCCGCCCCCCTGGCGCAGGCGCCAGGAGGCCCTGGGGAAATAGTCCGCCTTGTCCGCGGCGCCGAACACCTTGTCAATCAGCCGCTCCCAGACATATTCAAACCGGTCCGTCCCATAGCAGAAGAGGCCCGGGCCGGCCTCCTGCCCCAGATATTCCAGCATGGCGATCATGGCGGAAAAAAGCCGCTTGTCCCGGTCGATAAACGTGCGGCCCAGCTGGCCGCGCAGGGCGGCCAGACAAGCTGCCGCAGGCAGGGGCAGCGCACAGGGCCGGGGCAGCTCCGCCGTGAAAAGCCAGCCCAGCTTTTCAAAGCTCTCATAGACGCAGTACTGGTGGATGCGGGTGATAAGCTGGCGGGTGTTGGGCGAGGCGGCACGGATGGTCCTTTTGAGGTAGACCGGGGACAAATCCTGCTGCAGCAGCGGCCGCTGGCGGCGGAAGGTCCGCCCCCAGTCCGTCTTTCCCCGGTCGCCGGTGCGGTAGACCGGCTCCCGCTCCGTAAAATAGCCCCGGCGGTCCAGATAGTCCTCCATCACCGCCAGATAGGCGCCCACCGGCGTCTCCGCCTGCTGCCGCCCGTCCGGCCGCTGGGGGAGCACCCGCTCCCGCCGGTCCGTCAGCCGCTGCAGGAGGGACAGCAGGAGCAGGATCTCCCGCCTCAGCTCCCGCTCCGCCTCCGGCAGATGAAAGCCCATGGGGAAGGTGATCTCCACCCGCCCATCCTCCGCCCGAACACCCACAAACCGATCCCCGCCCAGCGGGCCGCTGACGCGGCAGCGGTCCCGCAGCGTCTCCCGGCGGCTATCCATTCTGCTCCGCCCGCCCCAGCAAGGCCGAGGCGATCTCTGTCCGGAACACGGTCAGGCGCTCCGCCCCCGCGGCCCGGGCACCGTCGGCACCATGAAAACGTCGGAGTACCTCCTCCAGGGTGTGGAAGGTATCGGTGTCAAAGAGCTCCTCCCGGGAGAGCTTGAAGGCGTCGTCCCAGAGGTACTTGAGGACCTTCTCCCCAAAGCGGCTGTTCTGCCGCTGCGCCCGCAGACGCTCTGCCGCCGGCGCAGATTCATCCATGGCGGCTGCGTCATAGCGCAGCTCCTCCCGCCGGACAAAATAGACCCCCAGCCGCTTGTCCTCGGAGGAGAGGAGCCCGCTGCCTGCGGCAATGGCCCCGTTCACCACCTGGCAGAACCGCCGCCAGGGGACGTCGGTATCCAAAACCGGAACATCTGCATAGGGGTGCCCGTCAAAGGTATTCTCCACCATGCGCATGCTCCACCGGCGCTGGAAGGCGGTATCCAGGGGGAACACGTTCTGATCGGAGGTGTTCATGGTGGCGAGGAGGGTCATGTTGGAGGGGATGCGGACCTTTCGCTCCTTATCGCCGTAGACCTCCCCGGCAATGTCCGCCTGGGTGATGCCGTAGATGCTGGCGCCCCGGTCGTCCCGGTCCAAAAGCTGGAAGATCTCCCCGAAAACAGCCGGTGCGTTGCCCCGGTTCAGCTCCTCGATGACCAGATAGTAGGCGTGGCATGGATCCTCCTCCGCCCGGCGCAAAAGCCTTGTGAAGGGACCGGGCTGAAACCGGTAGCGGACCTGTCCCTCTTGGGCGTCGGGCAGAATCTGCCCCACAAAGTCCCCGTAGGTGTAGTCCGGGTGAAACACCAGCCGCTCCATCCGTTTCTCGTCGGCGCAGTAGTCCCGGGCGATGAGCCAGCTCTTTCCCGCCCCGGGGACGCCGTAGAGCAGGATGTTGCCGCCCCCTGCGACCCGCTCCGGAGCACTCTCCGGCTCCTCCCAGGGCTCCTCCCCCGCCTCCTCCGGCAGCAGGGGCCGGGCGGAGGCCAGAAACGCCTCGTAGTCTGCGGTGTGGCTGTCCGCCGGATCCTGCTCATAGCGGTAGACCTTCTCCGCCGCCTCGCCGATCCGCTCCGGCCGCAGGACGATCCTCTCCCGGTCCACCTGGAGGGTGGGCAGCTGCTTGAGGGCCTGGATCATGCGGTTGTCAAATTTTTTCCAGTATTTTTCAAAGGCCGCCGGCGCCGCCGGATCCTCCCGCATCAGTCGGATCAGCACCAGCGTGTCCAGAAAGCCTCCATAGGTCTTGGTGGTGGCCACCAGATAGCGGTACTCCGCCATGGAGATGGCATAGGCCCCGGTGGAGCGGCCCAGCTCCAGGAGGACCTTATAGAGCAGCATCACCGGATAGAGGCGAAAGCCCCTTCGGACGGAGTCGCATGCCTCGTCGATGGGGGAGCTGATGTAGAGCTTTTCAATCTGCCGCTGGATAATGTCCCGGTAGAGCTCCGTCCGCTCATAGTCTCCGCCGCAGCGCGCGGTGATCTCCCAGAAGGTCTCCGTGGCCTCCGCCGTCTCATACTTGGAGCCGTTCAGGCGCAGAAGGCCGAAAAAGGCCGCCACACGCAGCGCCCGGTAGTTGTCTGAGATCTCCACCTCCGGCTTTTTCCCATGGAGCGCGGCAATGCTGCGGCTGATAAACTCCTGGAGATTTCCCACAGCTCCGGCCTTCTGATAGTCCTTTAAGAACCGCACCAGATAGCACAGGCCGTCAAATGCGGTGGGCTGCTTGACCAGATACCAGCAGGCATACTTCTCCGCCTGCTCCAGCTCCTGCAGCTTTTGTTCCAGCAAGGGGTTCATGCCTTCGCCTCCTGTTCCTCCAATATCCGTCTGGCAAGCCTTGCCAGGAAATAGGCGATCTTCGGCGGCACTGCGTTCCCGATCTGCCGGCAGATGGACGTGCGGCTGCCGGTAAACACAAAGCTGTCGGGAAAGCTCTGGATCCGGGCCGCCTCCCGGGGGGTAAGGGTCCTGTCATAGTCAGGGTGGATGAACCGCCCGCCGGCGGGGGTGTCAAACCGGGTGGTGATGGTGGCCGCCAGCTCGTCCCACCGCAGCCGGCCGTAGGAGCCGCTGTGGACAGAGGTAATCGTCTCATGCAGGACCGTGAAATTCTCCCCCCGCCCCACCTGGTGCATCCGTTTCACCGCCAGGGGGGAGTGGCGGGTCTGGGTGTGGTTGCAGAGCACCGCGCCGCCGGAGGCCAGGGCGCGCTGATAGGGGGTCTGCGGCCTGGGATTTGGGACTTCCCCGTCCGCTGTGGGCAGCGGCAGATTGCCGATGGCGTCCCGCACGGTGACCGGGGAGAAGAAGTCAGGGTCCTCCTCTTTCACTTCCTCCTCCGTCTCCAGCCAGAGCCTGTCCATATCCACCGCCCGGCCCAAAACCCCCAGGAGGATCACCCGCTCCCGTTTCTGGGGGATGCCGAAGGCCGCGGCCTGGACCACCCGGTGGTAGGTGTGATACGCCTCCCCCTCCAGCTGCTCCGGGTCGGAGAAGAGGCGGAGAATCTCCCGGAAGATCTCCCCCCGCTCCATGGTCATGATCCCCTTCACGTTCTCCATCACAAAGAGGGCTGGCTTGACCCGCCGCACCACGTTGAAGTAGTGGCGGAAGAGGTAGTTGCGCTCGTCCCCCATAAACCCCTCCCGGATTCTGGCGCCGGCCATGGAGAACCCCTGGCAGGGAGGGCCGCCGATAATCACGTCCGCCTCCCCCCGGGAGAAGGTGTCCGTCTGGTCGATCTCCTCAATGCCCGCCACCAGCATCCGGGTGCCGGGGTGGTTTTTCTCATAGGTTCCGGCGATGACAGGGTCGATCTCCACCGCGCGGGTGACGGAAAAGCCGGCCCGGGCAAATCCCAGGGACAGCCCGCCGCAGCCGGCAAACAGATCAATCACTTCCATCCGCAGCACCTCCGCTGATGCGATACCGATAGGCAAAGCCCTTCACATACCGGTTTTCCTCCTCTGTCAGGCCGAAGAGTCCGCCCAGGTAGTCGTCCACGGCGTGGATCTCCGTCGCGCATTCCCTGTGCTTATATTCATAGGCCGTCTGCCGGGTACCCACGTAGGCCTTCGTCTCCTCCAGCCGCGCCTCCAGCTGTGCCGCAAGGCCGGAAATCTCCTGCCCCGCCGGCAGCGGCGGCACGCGGAACCCCGCCAGCTCCTTCTTTGTGATATGCCAGCAGTCGGATACACAGATCCAATACCACCAGAAGAGCGACGAGTGGAGCAGGCACATGGCGTAGGCGGCAGTCTCCGCGTCCCGGCAGAAAAACACCTTGTACTCCCCGCCGTCGTGGGGCGTCAGAAACGCCTTCATCCAAAAGGTGGCGCGCATATTGAGGCAGACCGGCGCCTCCCCGCCCTCCATAAGGGACAGGAGGGACCGGCGCTGGGCGCGGATCTTCCGATAGAGGGCAATATCCATGGGAGAGCCCAGCTTGGGAAGAAACTCAGCGCAGCCGTACCGGTTGCGCACCACCTCCGCCTGCCGGAAAAGCCGTCCGCGCTCCTCCTTGTACCAGTACTGGTAGCGGCTGGTATAGAGCCTGTCGGGCCTGCCGCTGCGGCCCAGGAGGATGCAGAGTTTCTGGTGGACGGAGATGAAGAGGCAGTCCGGCCGGTCGGAGTAGCTCAGCAGATACCGCTCCGGCACCTTTTGGGCCATCAGGCCGCGGATCCGCCCCATCCGGGGCGTGGCCGCATAGGAGAGGGGGACCACAAAGCCCAGCACGCCTCCCGGCCTGAGCTGCGCCGCCGCATGCTCCAGAACATTGGCGTAAATATTGCCGTAGGCCGTCGGCGGGGCGAGGCCGCTTTTCCCGTCCTCCACATAGGGGGGATTGCCCACGATGATGTCGTATCGCTCATCTTTCGGCGCCGTCATCACATAGTCATAGCCGGTGAACAGCCCCTCCAGCACCGGCGCTGCCTCCGCAGCCCGCCTTGCCCCCAGCCGGTGCAGCACACACAAAAGAAGCCGCAGCTTGGTGATGACGATGGAGTCCCGATTGGTGTCGTTTCCCCGGATCGTCCTCAAAAGCCGCAGCAGCTTTTCCCTTGTCACCGCCGCCTGACGCCGCTCCAGCAGCTCCAGTTTCAGCTCCAGCGCTCCCAGAAGGAACTCCCCCGTGCCGCAGGTGGGGTCAAAAACACTCCTGCGAAAGCAGAAGGTTGTATAAG
The DNA here is from genome assembly GCA_904398675.1 of uncultured Oscillospiraceae bacterium. GTDB lineage: Bacteria > Bacillota > Clostridia > Oscillospirales > Oscillospiraceae > CAJFPI01. Next base: position 7,939 of record CAJFPI010000109.1, on the reverse strand, counting down.
GAATCTCCTCCAGCCCCTCCTCCCGGATCTTCTCCGGCCGCAGCCGGCCGCAGGAGAGGCGGGCACAGCTGGCAAGGATAAACCGCACCACATCAGGCGGGGTGTAGTAAACCCCCTTGTCCCGGCGGCCCGTCTCCTTCTCGTTGAGGGCGGCCAGCCGCCGCTGCGCCTCCTCATAGGCGCACGCCCCCTCCTTCTCCGGCAAAACCGCCAGCGTGCCGGTCAGCGTCCACAGCGCCTGCTCCAAAAGCCCCTGCTCTCCGGCGCTGCAGCTGCCCTGTATGTACTGTTCGGCAATGGACCGCGCCTGCTGTATCAATGTCTTACCCATGCTGTACCTAAAATTCCTTCAATAGTCTGTCAATGGGCAGCAGTTTCTTGTAAAAAAGCCACCGGGCCGGCCCCTCGCCGAAATCTTCAACAGGGGCAAACCGTTTCATATAGCCATACTCCGCCCAGCCCACAACAAGGCCGCTGGTGATGTCCAGGTAGTTGACCAGCTTTCTCCGGCTGTCCACCTCCTGTGTTTCAAACTTCACCGCCACATAGTAGTCCTTGGGCGTGCCGTCAAACTGCTCAGTGTTCACCAGAAGGCGGGTGTGGAAGGAGCGAAAGCCGGTCTTTACATCCACCGTGCGGTTTTGGAGGGTGCGGAAGTCGTAGCTGTCCACATTGCTCTGGCCCTCCATGATCTCAAACATGTCCCCCAGCTCCACATTCTTCCCCAGGCGGCGCAGGAGCGTGGCAAAGGCGGCCTCCCCCAGCTTGCCGATGGCGGTGCGCTGGATCTCCACCGCCTGCTGGGCGGAGAGGCTGCCGCCTTCCCGGACCTCCTGGGGCAGAAGGCGGGAGTACTGGTTGTCCGTTGTGATGATCTCCCGGGAAAACGCCAGGGCCTTCTCCCGCAGGTCCGGGGCGATCTCCACCTGGTAGCAGAACTTGTTATATTTAGGCACCCATATGCGGCTGATTGTTTCTTTATTGTCCATCATATCTCCCATCTTCTCTGTCTGACGCTCCAGCAGCACCACGGATTCCACATGGGCCGTCCGGGGAAAGAGATCCACTGCCGCCGCCCGGCGGGCGGCATAGCCCTGTGCGGCAAACCGTTTCACATCCCGGCCCAGGGTGGCCGGATCGCAGGAGACATATACCACCCTCTGCGGCCCCATAGAGGCGATGGTCTCCACCACCCCCTCCCCCAGGCCCTTGCGGGGCGGATCCACCACCACCACGTCCGGCCGGAGGCCCTCCGCCGCCAGATGGGCGGCGGTTTCGCCTGCGTCGCCGCAGAAAAACTCCGCGTTTTCGATCCCGTTGCGCTGGGCGTTCTCCCGGGCGTCCCGGATGGCCTCCGGCACGATCTCCGCGCCGATCACCCGGCCGGCCCGGCCCGCAAGGCAGAGGGTGATGGTGCCGATGCCGCAGTAGAGGTCCAGCACCAGCTCCCTGCCGGTCAGCGCCGCAAATTCCAGGGCCTTTTCGTATAACCGCTCCGCCTGGGGGCGGTTTACCTGATAAAATGAGGGGACGGACAGGGTAAAGCGGAGGCCCCGCAGGGTGTCCTCCAGCCTCTCGGCCCCCCAGAGGGTGCGGTACCGCTCCCCCAAAATCACGTTGGTGGAGCGGGTGTTCTCGTTGAGCAGGATCCCCACCGTCCCGGGGCAGGCGGCCCGGACTGCCCGGACCAGCTCTTCCTCCTCCGGCAGCGCCCCGCCGTTTGCCACCAGGCAGATGAGCGCCTCCCCGGCCCGGTTGGTGCGGACATAGATGTGGCGGAGAAGGCCCCGCCCGGTTTTTTCATCATAGGGCGCGGCGCCGCTGGCCGCAGCCCAGGCGGCCACCGCCCCCGCCGCGGCGTTTGCCGCCGTGGTCTGCAAAAGGCAATCGGCCACAGGGATGACCTGGTGGCTCCTGGCACGGTAAAAGCCGGGGCGGCCGTCCGGCCCCACAGGGAACTGGCTCTTGTTGCGGTAGCGGAGGATCTCCCGGCTGCCCAGGATCTCCTCCACCGCCACCTCCGCCCCGCCCAAGCGGCCCAGGGCATCCTCCGCCCGCCGCCGCTTGGCCCACAGCTCCTCTTCATAGGTGATGTGGCGGAACTGGCAGCCCCCGCAGGCGGGGAAATAGGGGCAGTCCGGCGTCTGCCGGGCGGGGGACGGCGTCTCCACCGCCTCCACCCGGGCGTAGGCAATATTCTTCAGCGTCTTCAAAATCCGGACCGTGCACACCTCGCCCCGGACGCCGCCGTGGACAAACACCACCTGTCCGCCCACACGGCCAACCCCCATTCCCTCGGCGGTATAGCCGGTGATCTCTGTCTGATGCAGTTGGTTTTTCTCCAGCCGCTCCATGCGCTCTCCTGTCTCCCCGCCGGGACGGGGCCGTTTATTTCTCCCACTTGTCGATCAGCGCCTTGATCTGATCGGCAAAGTTTCCAAGATCCCGGTTGGGCCGGCCCTTGCTGCGGACAATGACCTCCTGGAGCAGCTGCCCCATGGCCACAAGCCGCTGATACGCCGCCGCCACCCGGCCCGCCGGCGTCTCCTTCTTCCGCTGGGGCAGGTACCCGGTCTTCACCACCTGGCCGGTGATGAGGTCCGCCTCCTCCGTATACTGCGGCGCGTGGGCGGAGAGGCCCAGCTTGCGCAGGCTCTCTGCAAAATAGGGGGCCACCTCCCGGTCCCCGTGGACCACGAAGATATGCCGGGGATTTTCAAAGGCCTGGGCCCACTGGATCAGATGATCCCGGTCGGCGTGGCTGGAGAGGCCCCTGAAGTTGACGATCTCCGCCCGCACGGCGATCTCCTCGCCGAAGAGCTTGACCGACGCCGCCCCGTTGAGCAGCGTCCGGCCCAGGGTCCCCTCCCCCTGGTAGCCCACAAAAACAACCGTGGACTCCGGCCGCCACAGGTTATATTTCAGATGGTGGCGGATCCGCCCGGCGTCACACATGCCGGAGGCGGAGAGGATCACCTTGGGAGTCTTGTCCGCGTTCAGGCTCTTCGACTCCTCCAGCGACTCCGTCAGCCTAAGCCCCGGGAAGGTGAACATCTCCTGATGGGTCCGCACCAGCTCCATGGACTCCTCGTCCAGATAGCCCCGCAGATCCCCGGCAAAGATCCGGGTAGCCTTGCCCGCCAGGGGACTGTCCACATATACCGGGAAATCCGGCACGGATTTTACCAGCCCCTCCTGTTTCATCCGGCGGATAAAGTACAAAATCTCCTGGGTGCGGCCCACGGCAAAGGCCGGGATGATCACGTTGCCGCCCCGGGCCAGGGTCTTGTCGATGACGGCGGCCAGCTCGTCGGTATAGCTCCAGACCTCCTGGTGGTTGCGGTCGCCGTAGGTGCTCTCCATCACCACATAGTCCGCCCGGTGCAGCAGCACCGGATCCCGGATGATGGGCTGGTCGACGTTGCCGATGTCGCCGGAAAACACGATGGTGCGGTGTTCCCCGTTCTCCTGGGCATCAATGGTAAGGGAGGCGGAGCCCAGGAGGTGGCCCGCGTCGGTAAAGACCACCTGCACCCCTTCCCACAGCTCCACCCTCTCATTATATTCGCAGGTATCGATATACTGCATGGTCCGCTGGGCGTCCTCCATGGTGTACAGCGGCTCCACCGCCGGCCGGCCGGCCCGCTGGTTTTTGCGGTTCTGATACTCCGCGTCCGACTCCTGGATGTGGGCGGAGTCCGCCAGCATGATCTCCAGCAGCTGGGCGGTGAGACGGGTGGTGAGGATCCGCCCCTGGAACCCCTGCCGCAGCAGCAGCGGCACACGGCCGCTGTGGTCAATGTGGGCGTGGGTAATCAGCACATAGTCGATGGTACTGGGAGAAAAGGGCAGGTCCTGGTTGTCGATCTCGTCCCGCCCCTGCTGGAGGCCGCAGTCTACCAGCAGGCGCTTTCCCCCCACCTCCAGGCAGTGGCAGCTGCCTGTCACACACTGGTCGGCGCCAAAAAAGCTCAGTTTCATAGGGGATACCTCCTGTCGGCCCCGCCGCCGCGCAGCCCCTGCGCCGGACAACGGTTTTTCCCATTGTAGCACAACCTCTCTTTTTTTGCAATGCAGGGACAGGCCCGTTTCTCCTTCCCCTGCAGCGCCTTGCAATAACGGCGGATTTCTGGTATACTGCAGATAGGAAAGCAGATGTTTCAGGCAGTGTGGTGCAAGGATGTGACGGAGGAGGTCGTCCGCTTATGAGACGCGTGGTATGCGAAGAGTGCGGAAAGGTCTATAACTATGAGGCGGATGAGTTTTGTCCCAAGTGCGGCGCGTTCAATCAGCCGGACCGCCAGAGCCAGGGGACTGTGCGGGTGGACGGCATCAACGAAAACAACCACCAGGGCTCCTTCTCCCACCGGGAGGTCCACCAGGAAAAGCGGACACGCCGGTCCGCAGGGCTGGACCGGGATCCGGCCCCCGCCCCAAGGCCCGCGCCGCCGCCCATGCCGCCCCGGCAGTCTCAGCATCCCCAGCAGTCTCAAAATCGGAATAATGCCTGGGCAGGAATGATCACCGCCCTGATCTTCTGGATCATTTTCATGGCAGCTGTGTTGTCTTTCTGCGGGGCATTGGACTGATTGCCGTTTCGATCTTCCTGATGCCGGAGCGCCCTTTGGGCGCTCTTTTTTTGTCCATTTTCCGGCATTTCCATGATTCCTGTTTATTTTTCCCTTGCTGTGGCAGACTAGCTCTGTGAAACGGCGCGCTGTGAAAGGGCAGCGCTGCGGAGGAGGAACGGATGAAACGCTGGTTTGTTTGGATTGCCATGGCGGCGCTGATGGCCGTCTTCTGCCGCCCGGTCACAGTGGAAACGGCGGGGCTCTCCCCGCTGACGGTCCCCGCCAGAGGAGAGGAGACAAAATATATCGCCCTGACCTTTGACGACGGGCCCCGGGCCGATACCACCGGGCGGCTGCTGGATGGGCTGCAGGAGCGGGGCGCCCACGCCACCTTTTTTGTCATCGGTGAGCAGGTCCCGGAAAACGAGGCCCTGTTAAAGCGGATGGCGGCGGAGGGGCATCAGGTGGGGAACCATACCTTCTCCCATGAAAGCCTGCAAAACGCCGCAGAACACACCATCATCGAGGAGATCCAGAAGACCGAGGTGCTGCTGGAGGAGATCCTGGGTGAGGGGGAGTACTGGCTGCGCCCGCCCTACGGCCTGGTGGACAACCGGATCGGCCCGCTGGTGAAAACCCCCATGATCTACTGGAGCCTGGATCCGGAGGACTGGCGGCTTTTAAATACAGACCAGGTGGTGGCCTATGTGCTGGGCCGGGTGAAAAACGGGGATATTATCCTTCTCCATGACTTCTATCCCACCAGCGTGGACGCGGCGCTGCAGATCGTGGATGCGCTGCAGGCGGAGGGGTATGTATTTTTGACGGTGGAGGAGCTGTTCCAGCAGTTCGGCACCCAGCCTCAGAATGGCGTGCTCTACGCCAGCGCAACGGAGGAGCGGAATTGGTAGAAAAACCCGGAGGGACAGATTGTCCCCCCGGGTTTTTATCACGCCCCGCTATGCCTTGCCGTCCGCCGCAGCCCGTGCCTCGGAACAGGCAAGGCGCCCCGTCAAGGGCTCTGCCCTCTCCGACGGCGGATGGCTGCAGGAAACCATGGGCAGAAACAGCGCCAAAGCCAGCATTACTGACAGCAGCGATTTCATGGTCTCCCCTCCCTCCTTCCGTCGTTTGCCACGCAAAAGCATGGCAGATGGTACACATTCCGCGCATGGAGCTCCATGCTTTAAAGCATCACCGGCCCTGTGCGGTACTCCGCCCCGGGGCTCTGCCGCCCCGGGCAGGCCAGAAGATACAGGTCCGTATAGCGGCGCTCCTCCTCCAGCAGGCGCTCCGCCTCCGGCCCCAGCTGCCCCGCGTCCGCCGGCTTTGTCAGCACCGGAGCCCCCAGCCGTTTCATCTCCCGCAGCAGGGCCCGGCCCCTCTCATTGGCCGCCAGCACCCGGAGGTAGGGCGGCCGCTCCGGCGGCGGGGCCAGGCGAAGATAGGCCGCCATGGCCATTCGCCGGATCCGTGCCAAGGGGTAGCGTTTCGTCTTTACCAGTGAAAACAGCTCCTCCAGGTCAGCCGCCCGGCGGACCGCATCGTAAAACCGGCTGTAGAGCCCCTCGCCGCCGCCGTCATAGCGGCAAAACTCCTCTTTTTCCATCCGCCGCAGCACGGCCAGGATCCCCTGCCCGCACCGCTGCGCGGACGCCGGCCCCAGTCCCTGGGCCGCAGCCTCCTCAAGCGCAGCCGCCGCGGCAGGGGGCACCAGGTGTTTCCAGGGCTCCCCCGCCAGAACACGCCTGCGGATCGCCGAGGCGGAGGCGGAGGTTTCATCCCCTTCGCTGTCGTGGGCCGCGCCCACCCGCCGCACTGTCACCGGCTCCAGCCCCGCCCCTGTCCGGCGGATCGCCCGGAGATACTCCACGCCCAAATTGTTATTGGGCTGTCCCAGACAGTCCGCCATGCCGCCTAAAATCCCCCGCACCGCCGCCTCCCGGGCGGCGGCAAAGGTCATTCCCTCGTTAAGAAAGCGGCGCAGCCCCGCCTGGTACGCCTCGCTGTCCAGGCAGCTCGCCAGCTGTTCCAATTGGGACAGCCGGCCGCACTCGCTGCCAAAGCCGAGATGTGTCACCACGCCCGCCATCGCCAAGAGACTCACGCCCCCCTGAGCGAAGGTCTCCGCACCGGCCATGGCATAGGCAGTGGGCAGCTCCACCACCAGGTCCGCCCCGCAGCCCACCGCCGCCGCGGCCCGGGCATGCTTGGGAAACAGGGCGAAGTCCCCCCGCTGGACGAAGTTTCCGCTCATCACCGCCACCACGCCGCAGTCCTCCCCCAGAAGGCCGCGGAGGGCTTGGATCTGATACTGGTGCCCCAGATGGAAGGGGTTATACTCGGCAATGATCCCGACGACAGGCAAAGCGCGCCTCTCTCCTCTCCATTTTTTCGAAAAAATCGAAAATAGTGGTTGTCTCAAAAGGGAAAATGGATTACAATATCTATTGTATGTATTCTACCTTTCAAACGTGAGGAAAGCAAGTCACAGTGTGGAAACGAAAGGTGACAAAACAATAACATTTAGGACAAGGAGAATGTGTGACATGAAAATTCTGGTGATCAACGCCGGCAGTTCTTCCCTGAAGTATCAGTTCATGGAATCTGAGGGCGGCGAGGTCTTCGCAAAGGGCCTGTGCGAGCGCATCGGCATCGACGGCAAGCTGACCCATAAGGTACCCGGCCGTGAGGATGTGAAACTGGATATCCCCATGCCCACCCACAACGAGGCTATCCAGGCCGTGCTGGATATCATGGTGGACCCGGAGAAGGGCGTGATCGCCTCCACCGACGAGATCGCCGCAGTAGGCCATCGCGTCCTCCACGGCGGCGCCGCCTTTACTGAGAGCTGCATCATTGACGACGCCTGCATCGCCGCCATCGAAAAATGCATTCCCCTGGGTCCCCTCCACAACCCCGCCAACCTCATGGGCATCCGGGCCTGCCAGAAGATCATGCCCGGCACGCCCCAGGTGGCCGTGTTCGACACCGCCTTCCATATGACCATGCCCCCCAAGGCTTACATCTACGCCATCCCCTACGAGTACTATGAGAAGGACGAAGTCCGCCGCTACGGGTTCCACGGCACCTCCCACCGCTATGTGTCCGCCCGGGCCATCGACATGCTGGGCAATCCCGCCCACAGCCGCGTGATCTCCTGCCACCTGGGCAACGGCTCCTCTCTCGCCGCCATTGTAGACGGCAAGGTGATGGACACCTCCATGGGCCTTGGGCCTCTGGCCGGATTCCCCATGGGCACCCGCTCCGGCGATGTGGACGCCACCATCCTGGAGTACCTGATGGGCCGCTACAACTACGATATCAAGGAGATGCTGAACATCCTCAACAAGAAGTCCGGCGTGCTG
>CAJFPI010000108.1 GCA_904398675.1 uncultured Oscillospiraceae bacterium | reverse complement strand
ATGTCCAGCGAGATTGCCATCATTGAGAACTTCATCACGCAGGGCGTGGACGTGATTTTCCTGACCCCCAACGACCCGGCCGGAAGCATTGAGGGCGTCACCCTGGCCAACGAGGCAGGCATCCCCGTGGTGGTCATCTCCTCTGAGCTGGACGAGGGGGACTATGAGATCGTCTGTACCATCAAGTCGGACGATTACACCGCCGCCAGTCAGGCCGCTGAGTTCGCCATGGAGCAGATTGGCGGGGAGGGAAACGTGCTCATCCTCAACGGCATGCAGACTTCCGACGTAGTGGATCGAATCAACGGTTATAAGGACGTGATTGCTCAGTACCCTGACGTAACCATCGCCAACGAGGTTATGGTGACGGAGAACTCCGTGGCTGCCTGCACCACCGCCATCGAGAACATGCTCCAGGCCTGTCCCGACGCCAAGGCGATCCTCTGCTTCAACGGCTTCGGCATCCCCGCCGCCTATGCCGCCATGGAGAACCTGGGCATCGACACCAATTCCATCTGTGTGGTGGACGTGGACGGCCTGCAGGCCGAGGCGGATCTGCTGGCCGAGGGCCACATGTCCCTCTCCTGTGCCTACGGCCAGAATACCCCGGAGTTCGGCCGCCGGGCAGTACAGGAGTACCTGGCCTATGCTGCGGATACCGCCAGCTACGATATGGGGCAGCTCATTGAGCTGGAGACCATCCAGATCACCACGGAGAACGCCGCCGAGTACGACATCTACAAGAATCTGCACAACGACTGAGCGGTTCTGCACAAGGGAGCGGCGGAGGAGCGGCAGCGCCTCCGCCCCCGATACCAAGGCAGAAAGGAGGAGGCATGTGGCCGAAGAGACCTATCTTCTGGAAATGGTGGGAATTGACAAGCAGTTCCCCGGCACCCACGCCCTGGATCATGTGGATTTCAACCTGAAAAAGGGGGAGATTCACGCGCTCATCGGACAAAATGGATCGGGCAAATCCACCTTGATGAATGTGCTCTCCGGAGGTCTGACAATGGACAGCGGGCACATCCTGCGCAACGGCAAGCCTGTGCGCATCACGTCCCCTACCTCCGCGCTGGACAACGGCATTGCCATGATCCACCAAGAGCTCAAGCTCTTCCCGGATCTCAGCGTGGCGGAAAATATTTTCTACGGACAGTTTCCCCAAAAAATGGGATTCATCAACTGGGGCAAGCTGTACGACATGGCAGACGAGGCAATTGCCATGCTTAGCCCGGACATCCGGGGACGCCAAAAAATCCGGGAGCTGTCCATTGCCCAGCAGCAGCTGGTGGAGATCGTGCGGGCGCTGGTAAAAAATACGGAGGTTGTCATCATGGACGAGCCCACCGCCTCCCTCACGGGTGAGGAGACGCTGGGGCTGTTCAAAGTTATCCAGCGTATCCGGGACTCTGGAGTGAGCATCATCTTTATCTCCCACCGTCTGGACGAGGTACTGGAGATCTCCGACCGGGTGACGGTGCTGCGGGACGGAGTGCTCATCGGCACCCTGGAGCGCGGCCAGATTACCGGTAAAGATCAGCTTGTGGACATGATGCTCAGCGTCAAACCGGCAGTGCTGCTGGAGCAGGAGCACAAGGAGCTGGGCCCCGTGGTGCTGGAGACGAGGGGACTTTGTCTGGACAAGCGGCTGCGGGATGTGAGCATCCAGCTCCACCAGGGGGAGGTGCTTGGCATTGCGGGCCTGGTGGGGGCGGGGCGCACCGAGCTGCTCAAGACCATCTTCGGGGCCTATACCCCGGAACAGGGCGAGATCTTGGTCAGGGGGAAGGCCTGTCATGGCCTCACCCCAGCCCGGGCGGTGAAACTGGGCATCGCCTATCTGTCGGAGGACCGCAAGGGAGAGGGACTGCTGCTGAAGATGAGCGTGGAGGACAACGAGATCTACGCATGTATGGAGCGCTACTCCCGCCTGGGAATTTTAAGCGTGGCCCGCCGGAGAAAAACGGTGGAGGAGATGAGGCAAAAGCTGCGCCTGAAGGCCAGCGGTCCCGGCAGCCTCACCGGCTCTCTCAGCGGCGGCAACCAGCAAAAGGTGGTCATCGCCAAGTGGCTGGCCGCCCACAGCTCCATCATTTTGATGGACGAGCCCACCCGGGGCATTGACGTGGGCGCCAAAAGTGAGATCTATGCCCTGGTGCGCAGTCTGGCCCAGGAGGGCCGGAGTATCATTTTCGTCTCCTCCGAGCTGGAGGAGGTACAGACAGTGAGCGATCGCATCCTGGTGATGAGCAAGGGCGCCATTACCAAGGAGCTTCCCATGAACGCGACGGTGGAGGAGATGATGAGTTATGCAGTCTAACACAAAAGCGGCGGCGCTGCTCAAGCGCGCCAAGCACTCGTCCATGCTGGGAACGGTGGTGGCGCTGCTCATCGTCGTGGTGGTCATGAGTATCGCCAGTGATACCTTCTTTACCAGCTCTAACCTGGTCAACCTCATCCGGCAGGGCTCGGTGCTGGCCGTGGTGGCCATTGGTCAGACCTACGTCATCATCAGCGGCGGCATCGATCTGTCGGTCGCCCCCCTGATCAGCCTGAGCACCGTGATCACTGCCTCGCTGGTGACCAACAACGGCATCCCCTGGGGCGCGGCGGCGGTGGCGGCCATCCTGGCGTGCACACTGTGCGGCACTCTCAACGGCTCCATCATCACATACATCAAAATCCCGCCCATCATTGCCACCTTGGCCACCACCATGGCCTACCAGGGCATTTGCCTGCTCTATACCAACGGGTACGGCATCAACCTGCCCACCGGCAACCAATTGACTGCCCTCCTGGGGCGGGGCAGGCTGCTGGGCATCCCGGTGGCCGGGCTGGTGATGGTGGCCATGTACATCATCTTTTTCATCGTGCTCAAATACACCAAGACCGGCCGGGTCACCTACGGCCTGGGCGGCAACGCCGAGGCGGTGCGCCTCTCCGGAGTGTCCACCGCTCGGTATAGCGTGCAGGTCTACGCTATCTCCGGCCTGCTGGCCGGCGTGGCCGGAGTGATGCTCACGGCCCGCCTCAACAGCGGCCACTCCTATAACGGGGACGGTTTTGATATGGATTCCATCGCCGCGGCGGTGCTGGGAGGCGTGAGCGTATCAGGAGGCACAGGCAGCCTCTGGGGCACCCTGCTGGGGGTGTTCATTCTGACGATGATTACCAATGGCCTGAACATGATCAACCTCAATACCTACATCCAGATGATCATCAAGGGACTGATTATCGTAGCCGCCATCGGCTTTGGCAGTATCCGGACGCACAAAAAATAAGGTTCGTTTGCCGGTTCCGGCGGAGCTGGCAAACATGATTCACCCATAATACAATCAATGGAGGTATGTAATTATGTCACATCTGAAGCTCTCTATGGAAGTTTGGGCCAACATGCCCTGGGGCCGCCTGGAAATCTGCGGCTGCGCCGTCAACAGCTGGGGCAAAATTCCCCTGCATGAGCTGGTCTACAAGATCAAGGAGCACGGCTATACCGGCATGGATGTGGTGTTCTCCAAGATCCAGGAGATCCCCCCTGAGCACTACGACGAGGAGCTGGCCAAGTTTAAAAAGGCGCTGGAGGACACCGGGGTGCATCTGGCCTCTCTGGGCGCCCACGCCACCTTCGTCACTCCGCGCCACTTTGACCGTACCGCCGGGCTCAACACCATGAAGCAGGCCATCGACGCGGCGGCCTATCTGGGGGCGGATACTGTATGCTCCCTCATTGCCCAGGGCTTCTATGACCCCGCCCTGTACAACATTATGACCCGCAAGGAGGCCTGGGACATGGTGGTCTCCGGCGTGCGGGAGTGTGCCGAGTATGCGAAGGCCAAGAACATGACCATCTCCGTGGAGATTCTCCAGGGCACCCTCATCAACGGGGTGGACCAGTGGTTCAAACTCTACAACGAGGTGGGTATGGACAACGTGTACGTCACCGTGGATACCGGCACCTTCTATACTACTGTCAAGCCCAAGATGCCCATTCCCGAGGCAATCCGCAAGCTGGGCAAGCACATCAACTGCGTCCACGTCAAGGACGAGGTGGGCTTCCCCAACATCATCCAGAGCCAGCACGTCTGGTACGGTGGCGGTCTGGTGGACTTCCGGGAGATGGCCGAGTGCCTGAAGGAAGTGGGCTATGAGGGCTACTGCGCCGTGGAGTGGGAAGGCTGGCAGAACGGCGGCCTCAACGGAGTGGGCGACCCCGGCGGCCTGGGCCTGTATGACTTTGACATGGTGGCCTCTGAGGCCAAGCTGTTCCTGGAGGAAGAGGGTTGGTGCTGAGGCGCCGGAAAGGAAGGTAGAGGGCAATGCTAAAAAGCGTAAAAGTGGGGATGATCGGCTGCGGCGGCTGGGGTGAGAATGTAATCGGCGCCTATCAGCAAAATCCGTTTTCCCAAATTGTGGCGCTGGCCGATCTGAACCGGGAGCGGGCCGAGGCCGTGGCAAACCAGTACGGCATTCCCAAGGTATATACTGACTACCGGGAGATGCTGGAGAAAGAGCAGTTGGACATGGCCTCGGTGGCCACCCCCGATTTTGCCCACCGGCAAGCGGTGTGTGACTGCTTTGCCAAGGGGCTGCATGTGTTCCTGGAAAAGCCGGTGGCCACCAATATGGAGGACTGCTACGCCATCGCCGAGGCGGCGGGGAAATCCGGCAAGAAATTTATGACTGATTACTTCATGCGCTTCATTCCCCAGTTCCGGGACGCCAAGCTGGCGGTGGAAAACGGGGAGCTGGGTCAGATTGTCCAAGGCTACGCCCGGATTGACGACTGCGTCAGCGTTCCCACCAAGATGCTGCGTTGGTCCAAGGACAGTTCCCCCGTTTTCTTTGTGATGATCCATAACATTGACGCGGTGCGCTGGATCCTGGGCAAGGAGGTCGTGGAGGTCTATGCCCGGCAGCAGAAAATGAAGCTGGCGCCCCAGGGCTGTGACACGCCCGATTCTGTCCAGGCCCTGGTGACCTTTGAGAGTGGAGCCAGCGTGATGTTTGACTCCAACTGGATCCTTCCCCGCACCTACGACGGACTCAACGACCAGTTTGTCCGCCTGGTGGGCACGGAGGGCACCGCCTATATCAACATTACCTATCAGGGGCTGCGGGTGTTCAAGCCGGAGTTCCAGGGCGACTTTGAACACTCAAACCGTGCTACGGTATATGTCAACCCCATGTTCAACGGCCGTACCACAGGCTGTGTGGAGCGCTCGGTGGGCCACTTTGTGGACTGCATCCTCAACGACACCGATCCCTGTATTACGATTAAGGATGCCATCGAGCCCACCCGGATTGCCTGCGCCATCCAACAGTCCCTGGATACCGGCGCCCCTGTCAAACTCTGAGTCGGAACGATGCGGCCTGAGCTGCAAATCCGCAATGTGCGGCTGGTGGACGGCTCCGGCGCCCCCGCCCGTCCCGGCTGCCTGGATATTTCCGGGGGCCGGATCGCGGCGGTGGGCGGGCCGGAGCGCCCGGCGTGCCGGGTGCTTGACGGCGGGGGCGCGGTGGCCTGCCCCGGATTTATCGACGCCCACAACCACGCGGATCTGGCCGCAGGGAGCCCGGAGGAGATGGCCTGTATGCTCTACCAAGGGGTGACCACCTGTGTGGTGGGAAACTGCGGCTTTTCTGCCTTTCCAGCCTGGGGGGAGGCTGGGCGCTCTTATCTGCGCTATGCCGCCGGTGTGATGGGGAAGCCCCGGGGCTTTTCCGGCGCGGCGGACTTGTATGAGTATGGGCAGCGCCTGAATGGCGCCTCCATGCTGGTGAACCTGGCCAGCCATGTGGGCCACGGCATGCTGCGGGCGGCCGCCCTCGGGGCGGGAGACGCACCGGCGGACCGCCAGGGACTGGAGCGGATGTGCCGGCTGTTGGATGCCCTGCTGGAGCAGGGGGCCGCCGGGCTGTCCCTGGGACTCATCTACTCCCCCGGAGCCCGTGCGGGGTGGGATGAGCTGGCCGCCCTGGCCCGTACAGCCGCCCGCCGGGGCAAGCCGGTGGCCGTCCACCTCCGGGATGAGGGGCGCGGTCTGGAGGACTCGGTGGAGGAGATGCTCTCGCTGGCCCGGGAGACCGGTGTACATATCCACTTTTCCCACCACAAGGTGATGGGTGCCGCCTTTCATGGATCCAGCGCCCGCTCTCTGGCGCTGCTGGATCGGGCCAGGACCTCTGGACTGGAGGTGAGCTTGGACGCCTACCCCTATGACGCCGGATGTTCCACCGCCCTGGTGCTGCTGCCTCCCTGGGTACTGGCCCAGGGGATGGAGGAAGCGCTGGCGCGGCTGGAGCGGCGGGAGGTGCGCAGCCGCATCCAGGCTGACCTGGAGCGGGGAATTGAGGGATGGGAGAACCTGGTTGGATCCTGCGGGTGGAAGCGGCTGGAGATCGCCGCCCTGGGGTCGGGAGATCCCGCTCTACAGGGCAAGAGCCTGGCGCAGCTGGGTCAAATTTGGGGGATTTCGCCGTTGGAAGCTCTGGCCCGGCTGCTGGTACAGGAGGGAGGTAACGTAAGCATCACAATACGGGGGATGTGCCAGGAGGATGTGGATCGCATTCTCACATGGCCGGATACCCTTCTGGGCAGCGACGGACTTTTTGCCAAGGGCAGCGCTCACCCCCGCCGCTATGGAGCGTTCCCCCGCTTCCTGCATTCTTATGTGATGCAGCGGGGACTGATTTCCCTGGAGGAGGCGGTGGCCAAGATGACCGGACGGACGGCGTCCTGTTTCGGGTTGAGGGGGCGGGGACTGCTGCGTCCAGGGTACTGGGCGGACGTAGTGCTCTTTCACCCGGAGGCCCTGGTGGATCGGGCGGATTATGCTGAGCCTGAACGCCTGGCCGCCGGAATAGAGCATGTGTTTGTGGCCGGCGTCCATACCCTGGACAGCGGCAGGCCCACGGGGCAGTATGCCGGGCGGCTTTTGACCATAAAAAGCGGCGAAAACCGGACGTAATCTGGCGCTTACCCAAATTTTGTTATATAATAGGGGCATCTGACGGGTACAAAACGATGTCCATCCGGGGTAAGGGGGCCGCTATATGGGTACAAAGGCAAAACTGAAATACCAGCGGGTAAAGGATCTGGTGGTGAAAAGCATTTTGGACGGCGAGATTGCGGATCAGGAGTGTCTGCCCTCGGAGCGGGAGCTGTGCCAGCGCTATCACGCCAGCCGGGTCACCATCCGTAAAGCGGTGGACGAGCTGGAGCAGGAGGGGGTGCTCTACCGCATTCAGGGCAAGGGTACCTTCCTGAAGCACCAGCAGAAGGTCACTCAGCCGCTCACCAGGTTAACCGGCTTTACCGAGGATATGCACGCCCAAGGCAAGGTGGCGGGCTCCCGCATTCTGCTTATGGAGCGCACCGCCGCAAACGCCATGTTGGCTGAGAAACTTCATCTTCAGCCTGGAGAGGAGATCATTGTCTTTCGCCGCCTGCGCCTGGCCGACGGGGAACCCATGGCGATTGAGACGACTTATCTGGATTATCAACGCTTTTCCCCCATGCTGGAGGAGTTTACCGCCGGGGAGTCCTTCTATGCCTTCATGCGCAACCGCCTGGGTATTGTGCCCAAGCACGCTCTGCAGTCCATGGAAGTGGCGCCCCTGGCCAGCTGGGAGGCTGAGCTGCTGGGCAACGGCAAGCTGGACGTGGCCATGCTGATGTATCGGCAGACTTTTGACCAGGACGAGCGGCCCATTGAGTATGTCATTTCCAAATACCGCAGTGACAAATACAAGTTTAAGATTGATCTGTATACCCTGTAACGCCGGGCTGGAGCTGCTCCAGACTTCCGGCGGGCAAAGAGGTTTGGGGTGATTGTTTGTTTGCATCGCAATATTATGATTCCATCAAGGACATTCTTGACACGGTTTACGCCAGCGAGAAGGACAAAATTGAGCGGGCCGGGCGCTGTGTGGCCGACACCATTATGGGTGATGGCCTGGTGCACGGGTTTGGCTGCGGCCACTCCCACATGCTGATGGAGGAGCTGTTCTACCGGGCCGGCGGACTGGCGGCGGTGGATCCCCTATTTGAAGAGAGCGCCATGCTCCACGGCGGCGCGGTGAAGAGCAGCCATGTGGAGCGTATGAGCGGCTATGCCCAGTTTGTCATCGACCGCTACGCTGTGAAGCCGGGAGATACCTTCCTCATCGCCTCCAGCTCCGGCATCAACTGCTTTCCTATCGAGATGGGGGAAGAGGCCAAAAAACGCGGCGCCACGGTGATTGGCATTACCTCAGACCACTACCGGGATGCCCCCAGCCGGGACAAGCAGGGCAGGCACCTGCGGGACGTGTGCGACTTTTACATCAACAATCACGTCCCCCACGGGGACGCCGTAGTGGGCGTGGGCGAGGGCGTGAAGGCCGGACCTGTGTCAAGCATCAGCGGTTTTTTCATTGCCAACTCCATTATACTCGCTGCCTGTGAGGAGCTGGGCAGGCGGGGCTTTACGCCCCCGGTGTTCAAAAGCGGCAACGTGGCGGGCGGCGACAGCTACAACAGTCAAATCCTGGGGCGGTATATGAGCCGCATCAAACATCTCTGACCGATGGAGAGGAGCCGCATGAGGAGCAAGCAAATCGCCGTGATCGGCTTATACGGCATGTCCGCTCTGTTCCGCCTGGAGCGCCTTCCCGCCGAGGGAGAGACGGTGGGCAGCGTCGGGCTGTGCTTTGAGGGGGGCGGAAAAGGGTATAACCAGGCCCTGGGCGCGCTGCGTGCCGGAGGCGAGGTGTTTTTCGCCACCGCGGTGGGGGAGGACGCCTACGGCCGGCAGGCGGAGGAGGTATTCCGGGCCGACGGACTGCGGCGCTTCACCTGCCTGCGAAACGCCCAGGCGGCCACCGCCTTTGCAGCAGTGGCAAGCGACGCCGCGGGGCGCAACATCGTCATCGTGGAGCAGGGAGCCTGTGCCCGGGTCACACCGGTCCAGATTGACAGCCTGGAAGCTGAGCTGGCACAGTGCGCCGTGCTGTTGGTCCAGTGCGAAATGCCGGGAAATGCGGTGCGCCGGGCGCTGGAGCTGGGCAGGCGCCACGGCCTGCGTACGATTTGCAATCCCGCCCCGGCCGTATCCTTACCCGAGGGTACCCTGGCTCTGGCCGATGTGGTCACCCCCAATCTGGGGGAGGCGCGGGCGCTGGCCGGCCTGCCCCAGGGGGAGCCGGAGGCGCTGTGCCGCCGT
>CAJFPI010000107.1 GCA_904398675.1 uncultured Oscillospiraceae bacterium | reverse complement strand
GGCGGCGCTGCTGACCAACCTGAATGAGAACGATATCCTCTTTGTGGACGAGATCCACCGCCTCAACCGCTCGGTGGAGGAGGTGCTGTATCCGGCCATGGAGGACTATGCCATCGATATCATCATCGGCAAGGGACCGTCCGCCAACTCCATCCGCCTGGATCTGCCCAAGTTTACCCTCATCGGGGCCACCACCCGGGCGGGCCAGCTCTCCGCGCCGCTGCGGGACCGGTTCGGCGTGACGCTGCGGCTGGAGCTCTACACCCCGGAGGAGCTGACGCAGATCGTGACCCGCTCCGCCGGGATCCTGGAGGTGCCCATTGAGCCCGACGGGGCCATGGAGATCGCCCGGCGCTCCCGGGGCACCCCCCGGATCGCCAACCGCATGCTCCGCCGGGTCCGGGATTTTGCCCAGGTAAAGGCCGGCGGCGTCATCACCCGGGCGGTGGCGGATCAGGCCCTCACCGCTTTGGAGGTGGACTTTTTGGGCCTTGACAACATCGACAGGCGGATGCTGGAGGCCATCATCGAGTTCTACGGCGGCGGTCCGGTGGGGCTGGAGACCCTGGCGGCCACCATCAACGAGGAGGCGGTGACCCTGGAGGATGTGTATGAGCCCTATCTCATGCAGATCGGCTTTCTCACCCGCACCCCCCGGGGCCGCTGCGTCACCCACAAGGCCTACCAGCACCTGGGCCTCAGCGTGCCGGGGGGCGGGATGGACCAGCTGAGCATGTGAGCATGGAACGGCGGTATATTGAGGGCATTTTCCTCAGCAGTCCTCTGCCTCCGGATTCCTACCTCAGCCGCCTGCCGGCGCTGCAGGCCCTGGGCGGGCGGGAGGGGCGGCTGTCCTTTGACGCGGATGTGACCTTTCTGGTGGGGGAGAACGGCAGCGGGAAGTCCACCCTCCTGGAGGCCATGGCGGTCTGCTGCGGCTTTAACGCCGAGGGCGGTACCCGGAACTTCCATTTCTCCACCCGGGCCACCCACTCCAGGCTCTGCGACTATCTCACCGTCTCCCGCAGCGCCTATCCAAAGGACGGCTTTTTCCTCCGGGCGGAGAGCTTTTACAACGTGGCCACCAATATTGACGAGATGGACGAGGGGCCCTCCCTGGGCGGCCATGTCATCGACAGCTACGGCGGCGTTTCCCTCCACAAGCAGTCCCACGGGGAGAGTTTTTTGGCTCTGGTGCAAAACCGCTTTGGCGGCCACGGGCTCTACCTGCTGGACGAGCCGGAGGCGGCCCTGTCCCCCGTGCGGCAGCTGACGCTGCTGGGGGAGATGCACCAATTAGTGGGTCTGCAGTCCCAGTTTGTCATCGCCACCCACTCGCCTATTTTGATGGCCTACCCCGGGGCGCTGATCTATTTCCTGGATGAGACCGGCATCCGGCCGGTGCGCTATGAGGAGACGGAGCACTATCAGCTGACGCGGCGGTTTTTGGAGAACCCGGAGCGGATGCTCCGGTACCTGTTTGCAGAGGAGGAACCGGAATGAACGATTGGATTGAAATGGGGATGCTGCTGTTGATCCCGGCGGTGATGATCGTCGTCGGCGTGGTGTTTCTCAAGCGCCCGCCCAAAAGGGTCAACGGCTTTTACGGCTACCGCACCCAGCGCTCCATGTCCAGCCAGGAGGCCTGGGACTTTGCCCACCGTGTCTGCGGCAGGCTGTGGCTGGGCTGCGGCGCCGTTGTGGGGCTCCTCTGCCTGGGGCTGGAGATTGCCGTCCTCCGCTGGAACAGGGAGCTGCTCTCCACCTGGAGCGGTACGATCCTCCTGATCCAGTGTGTGCTGCTGCTGGTGACGATTCTCCCGGTGGAGGGGGCGCTCAAGCGCAATTTTGACCGGGATGGGCATAGAATAACCAAAGAAATGGATAACAACAATCTGTAACGAGGTGTTTCATTGATTATGGGAAAGCTATTTGGGACCGACGGCATCCGCGGGATCGTCGGGGAAAATCTGACAGCGGAGCTGGCCTTTCGGGTGGGGCAGGCGGTGACCCACGTCCTTTTTGAGGAGAAGGGGGAAAAGCCCCTCATCACCATCGGCATGGATACCCGCATCTCCTCGGATATGCTGGAGGGGGCGCTGATTGCCGGTATCTGCTCCGCCGGGGGCGACGTGATGCCGCTGGGCACCATCCCCACCCCGGCGGTGGCCTATCTCACCGTCCAGGTGGAGGCGGATGCGGGCGTCGTGATCTCCGCCAGCCACAACCCCTTCGAGCACAACGGCATCAAGGTCTTTAACGGCCAGGGCTATAAGCTCTCCGACGCGCTGGAGGAGCGGGTGGAGGCCAAGATCCTCTCAGACGGGGAGATGGCCACCGCCAAGGGCGCGGACATCGGCAAGCGCATCCACGGCATGAAAAAGCTGAAGTACGAGTATATCAAGTATTTGGCCGGCACCGTGGAGGACGACCTGGGGGGCCTGCGGATCCTGGTGGACTGTGCCAACGGCGCCGCCGCGGCCACGGCCCCGGACCTCTTCGCCCACTTTGCCCTGGAGGCGGACTTCATCCACCGCAAGCCCAATGGCGTGAATATCAACGACAAATGCGGATCTACCCACCTCAAGAGCCTGGCCGCTATGGTCACCGCCGGGGAATATGACCTGGGCGTGGCCTTCGACGGGGACGCCGACCGCTGCCTGATGGTGGACGAGAAGGGGAATGTCATTGACGGCGACAAGATCATGGCTGTCTGCGGCAAGGACATGAAGGACCAGGGGACCCTCACCGGACGGACCATTGTGGGGACGGTGATGAGCAACCTGGGGCTCCATGAGTTCTGCAACAAAAACGGCATCCGCCTGGTGTGCACCCCCGTGGGGGACCGGAACGTGCTGGAGAAGATGCTGGAGCACGGCTACCGCATCGGCGGCGAGCAGTCCGGCCACATGATCTTCACCGACTACGCCACCACCGGCGACGGGCAGCTGACCGCCCTGCAGTTTCTGCAGATTCTGCGGCGCAGCGGGAAAAAGGCCAGCGAGCTGGCGGGCATCTGCCCCCAGTATCCCCAGGTGCTGGTGAATGTGACGCTCCCCAACGAGCCGGGGCTGAAGGAGACGGTGATGGCGGATCCTGGCCTGCTGGCGGCCTGCCAGCGGGAGGAGGAGGCCATGGCGGGCGAGGGGCGCGTCCTGGTCCGCGCCTCCGGCACCGAGCCTCTTATCCGGGTCATGGTGGAGGCAAAAACAACGGAGATCGCCCAGTCCTGCGCCGAGCGTTTGGCGGAATTGGTGAAAACTATCAAAATATGACAAAGTTTTCGAAAAAATTTTGACATTATCCTTGACAAATCAATTTCATATTAGGTATAATCAATATATGGTTTTTTATGATACGGACGCACAGATCCCTTTTGCGGGGATTGCGGACGAAGTCCTGTGTTCCATGGCCGCCGCCGGTGACCGGGAGGCGGAGGACGCGCTGGTCCGCCGCTACCACCGATTGGTCCGGGCCATCACCCGCCCCTACTTCCTTGCCGGCGGCGACAGTGACGACCTGATCCAGGAGGGGATGATGGGACTCATGAAGGCTGTCCGGGAGTTCGACGGCTCCAAAGAAACCAGTTTCCGCACCTTTGCTGAGGTATGCATCAGAAATCGCATGTTTTCCGCGCTGCGGGCTGCGGCCCGCGAAAAGCACAGCCCGCTGAATCAGTCGATTTCCATTGAAACCCCTTTCTTTGACAGCAGCTCCTACGCAACGGTATCCGGACATGCGCCCAGCCTCAATCCAGAGGAATTGATGATCCTCCGGGAGAACAGGGAGCGTGACTTCGTCAGAATCAACCAGCAGCTCTCCTCATTGGAGAGGAGAGTGCTGTCCCTGTACTTGGACGGGATGACCTGCGGCGAGATTGCCGAGGTTCTCCATAAGCCGCCCAAGTCGGTGGAAAACGCCGTGCAGCGCATCCGAAGGAAGGCCGCCGCCCGGTGAATCCAGCAGGCGTTATCAGCGTGAGAGCTGACCGCAATATATTTTTGTCTAAGCAAAGAGAGGGTAAAGACATGTACGAAGACAAGACTTTAGTGTGCAAAGAGTGTGGCCAGGAGTTCGTGTTTACCGCCGGTGAGCAGGAGTTCTATGCAGAGCGCGGTTTCCAGAACGAGCCCCAGCGCTGCAAGGCTTGCCGCGATGCCCGGAAGAACGCTGCCCGCGGTCCCCGGGAGTATTTCACCGCTGTGTGCGCTGCCTGCGGCGGCGAGGCCCGGGTCCCCTTCGAGCCCAAGAGCGACCGGCCCGTGTACTGCAGCGAGTGCTTTGCCAAGATGCGCGGCGAGGCCTGATTGCCCAATTTCACTGCATGTAGATCAAAGGGGCGTCCGTCAACTGACGGACGCCCCTTTTTACGTTCATTTTAAATTGGGATCAGCGTGAGCGGAATCCACTCCCTCGCCGCAATCGCGCCGCTGAGGAGCAGCACGGTCAGGCAGATGCAGAACAGGGCCGTCATGGACCACAGCGCCTGCGGGTGCCGTCGGACCAGACTGCGGACAAAAAGACCCATGGAAATGGGAGCGGTGAGGACACTGACCAGCAGCAGTGGGAGATAAAGCGCCAGGGGGAGAACGGCAAGCTGTACCATCGGGGCCTCCTTTCCGGGGAGCGGCTGACTGCTTTCTATCTTAGTAGACGGCCCGGAAAAGGAAAAGTTCCTGCGGAACAGAACAATTTTTGTGAATTTTAACTAGGCGTCATCCTCCACGGTAAAGATCTCCTCGATGGGGACGTGAAACACGGCGGCAATGTGCCAGGCCAGAACCAGGGAGGGGTTGTAGCGCCCCTTCTCCAGATTGCCGATGGTCTCCCGGCGGACGCCCACCAGACGGGCCAGCTCCTCCTGTTTCATGTCGTATCTGGCCCGAAATTCCCGGATGCGGTTGCGGATCATGCCAGCGTCCCCCATCTCTCCCGGAAACCGTAATAGGCGGTGGAGAGGGCGTAGACCACCACAGCCGCTGCCCAGCCCCAGGCAAACCCCTCTGCCAGAGCGGCGCGGCCGTCGCTGCCGGCGAAGAACTGGAACAGTGCCGCCGCGGCGCAGACCAGCATGCCGACAAAAAAGCCCCGGGCAGCGGACCGGTTTACATAGGTCTCCAGCATCTCGTCTGAGGGGAGGAAAAAGTACTCAAAGTCCACGGCAAAGGCAAAGAAAAACAGAAAGCTGCGGTGCTCTGAGAAAATCCCGATCAGCCCCAGCAGGGAGAGAAAGCCAAGGGAGCCGTAGAGGATGTTTCGTTTCATCATGGATTCCTCCTTATGTGGTATTTATCGCTCTTTATGATAGAAATATACCACATATCATATCCGGCGTCAAGCATAAAAGCAGCTCTCCGGGAGCCCCGGAGAGCTACACATGCAGTTGAAAGAAAAGCCTCGCAGAGTTCCGTCATCCGGAGATGACGGAACAAAATGCAATCCCGTCATTTCCCAGGACATGCGCCTGGGAAATGACACTGCTCACGAAATTTTTGCCGACAATTTCCCAAGAAATCGAGGCGGAAATTTCGTGCAGCCCTGCTCGAAAAAGGGGCTTTGCCCCTTTTTCGACAAACGCAGCCCTCCGGGGATAACCCGGAGGGCTGAAAAAGTCTGATAGCTGCGTCTTATTTCCCGCACAGGGAGGCGGTGTCCATAGCGATCATCAGCTCCTCGTTGGTGGGGATAATGAAGATCTTCACCTTGCTGTCGGCGGCGGACACATCGACTTCCTGGCCGCGGGTATTGTTCTTCTCGGCGTCCATCTTGATGCCCATGTACTCCAGGCCCTCGCAGATCTGGCGGCGCAGGTCGATGGAGTTCTCACCGATGCCTGCGGTAAAGACGATGGCGTCCACGCCGCCCATCACGGTGGTATAGGCGCCGATGAACTTCTTCACCTCATAGATGAACTTATCCAGCGCCAGCCGGGCACGCTCGTTGCCCTCCTTGGCGGCGGTGTCCAGGTCGCGGAAATCGGAGCTGACGCCGGAGATGCCCAGCACACCGGACTTCTTGTTGAGGATGTTCAGCATCTCCTTAATGTCGTAGCCATACCGGCCCATGAGGTACTCCAGGATGGTGGCGTCCACATCGCCGGAGCGGGTGCCCATGGGGAAGCCG
>CAJFPI010000106.1 GCA_904398675.1 uncultured Oscillospiraceae bacterium | reverse complement strand
TGGCCCAGCTTTTGGAGGGGATCAAGACCCACCACGACCCCAATCTGCTGGTGGGCTTTGACAAGAGCGACGACGCCAGCGTCTACAAGGTCTCCGACGACCTGGCCCTGGTGCAGACGGTGGACTTCTTCCCGCCCATTGCCGACGATCCCTATCTCTTCGGGCAGATCGCCGCCACCAACGCCCTCAGCGACGTGTACGCCATGGGCGGCGAGCCGAAACTGGCGCTGAACCTGATGTGCGTGCCGGAGAAAATGCCCCGGGAGGCGGTCCACGCCATGCTGCGGGGGGGCTACGACAAGGTCTACGAGGCGGGCTGCCTTATCACCGGCGGCCACAGCATCTTTGACGACGAGCCCAAGTACGGCCTCAGCGTCACCGGCTTTGTCCACCCCGACCGGGTCCTCACCAACAGCGGGGCCAGGGCGGGGGACGTGCTGCTCTTTACAAAGCCCCTGGGCATCGGCATCCTCACCACCGCCAACAAGGCCGGCCTTGCCAGCAAGGAGGGGATGGAGCTGGCCTACCGGCTGATGACCACCCTCAACAAGGCCGCCCGGGACTGCATGGTGAAGTACCGTGTCCACGCCTGCACCGACGTCACCGGCTTTGGCCTCATGGGCCACCTCACCGAGATGGCCCAGGGCAGCGGAAAGGAGATCACCCTGGACACCTCCGCTATCGACGTGATCCCCGAGGCCCTGGAGTTTGCCAAAATGGGCCTTCTCCCCGAGGGGATGTACCGCAACCGCAGCTTTGCCGAGGCGGGAGTGGACGTGGGGGACGTGCCCCTGTGCCTGCAGGACGTGCTCTTCGACCCCCAGACCGCCGGCGGACTGCTGATGGCGGTGGATCCGGCGGACGCCGACGCCCTGCTGGCAGAGCTGAAGGGCTGCGTCCCCTCCGCCCAGCGCATCGGCACCGCGGCGGACTGGCAGGGGGGCAAGTGGATCTTCCTGCGGTAGGAGACAACGGCGGTTCGATCAATCTATAAAATAAGGAGGCCCGCGGACGAAAGTTCCCGGGCCTCCTTTATGTCATTTCTATCTGTCAGCGGAGTTTCAGCTTTCGGATGTCCTCGCCGAAGAAGGTGAGGATCTGGTAATCCCCCTCGATGCGGGAGAGGGTGGCCGCGCCGTAGCGCCGCCCCAGCTCGCTGAGGGGCAGGTTGGTGTTGAGAATGGTCTGCTTGCCGGTGATGAGACGGGTATTCACGATCTGGTAGAGGGCGCTGGTGACAAGGGCGGTGGCCATCTCGCTGCCCAGGTCGTCGGCGATCAGGAGATCGCAGTGGAGGTAGCGGTGGATGTCGGCGTTGGCATCCTCGTCATAGGGGTTCTCCCGCCCGAATTTTCCGCTTTCAAACTGGGAGAAGATGTGGGCGGCGGTGTCGTATACCACGGAGAAACCGGCGTCGCTGACCTCCCGGGCGATACAGGCGGAGAGGAAGGTCTTCCCCAGGCCCGGCGCGCCGGTCATCAGGAGGTTGGTGCTCCTGGGGGAAAAGCTGTGGGCGTAGTTGGCGCACAGCTCATAGACAATTTCCATGTTTTCCCGGGGGCTGCTCTTCTCCTCGGGCCAGTAGTCGGTGCTGTACCAGCTGAAGTCAAAGGTGTCAAAGCTCTGGTTCCCCAGGTCCAAAAGCTTGGAGAGCTCCCGGTTCTGCTCCCGGGTGTAGTAGGCCATGAGGCACCTGCAGGGGCCCCGGGCGGTAAAACCGCTGTCGTTGCAGGTGGGACAGAGGGGCTTTTCCTCCAGAGCGTCGGCGCTGTAGCCGTGGGCCGCCAGCAGCTGGGCGCGCTCCCGCTGCAGCGAGAGGTTCCGCTCCTTCAGGGCCTGGATGGCGGAGGTGGGGTCCGCTCCCCGGCGAAAGGCGCTGGAGACGATCTGTCCCATGGTCCCCCGCAGCTCCCGGTCGATCTCCGCCACCCGGGGGATGCCGGCATAGATGCGGGCCGCGCGGCTTTGAAACCGCTGCCGCCGCTCCTCCAGATCCTGCCGCTGCCGGGCGATGGCCCGCTCCAGAATTTTGTTGTCCAAGGCCATAGGCCCGCCTCCTTTCTACCGCCTGGAATCCTCCAGGTATTTTTTCATCCGCTCCACATTGCTGCCCGCGGCGCGCTCCTCCTTCCGGGGCAGGGACGGCCTGCGGCGGTCCCCCGCCGCAACCTCCTCCGGGGTGCGAAGGCCCTTCTCGTACCAGTTTTTCAGGATTTTGTTCAGATAGTTCCACCGGAGCTCCCTGCACTTGAGGATGGTCCTGTCGTAGGCCAGCTCCACAGTCTCCGGCGGGAAACCCATCTCCGCCCAGCCCAGCAGATAGCGCTCCTCGCTGGGGGAGGGCGCCCGGTCGCCCAGCTGCAGCACCCGCATATACTGGCCCATCTGGCTTTTCCGCCCGGCGTACTGCATCAGATACCGGTTGGCGCTCTCCAGATCCAGCAGGCCCAGCCGGGCCCAGCGGTAGCCGTCCTTCTCGATCTGCCGCATGGTGGGACGGCGGCCGGGGCCGTAGCGGGCGGTGATGCGCTCGATGCAGTGGTTCACCAGGAGGTAGATCACCTCGCAGGGGAGCCCCAGATAGTCGTAGAGGCCCAAAAGGATGTCCAGGTCCGGGGTGGAGAGCTTTTTTCCCAGCAGCTGCTCCACGTTCTCTGTCAGCTGGGCAAAGCGCTGGTCCCGCTCCAGCTGGGCGGCCACATCCTCCCGGGTGTACTCCGGCCGGGTATCCGCCGGCTCCTGCAGGGAGGGGCGGTGCCCGCTGACAAGGCCCGTGGCCAAAAGCGCCGCCTCCGCCTGCTCCAGCCGTCCTGCCGGCCAGGGGAGAAGGGCCCGCAGCTTTTGTCCCTCCGGATCGTCCCGGCACTGGAGCAGCGCCAGATATAGGAGGACCGCGTCGCCGTTGTCGGCGGCAATGAGGCGGCGGACCACCGGCGCGGACAGCACGATATTTTCTTCCTCCGGCAGCTGAATGGAAAGGCCGCTCACAGCCCCGCCTCCTCTCTCGTAGTGATTCGCCTCTATTCTACACGAAGTTCTCCGTTTCGTAAAGGGGCGGCGGCGTGGAAAATCCCACCGGACAAAAAGCCGCCTGCCCCGTTTCTGCGGGACAGGCGGCGGATGGGGGCATCGGTGCTGTCAGGACAGGCGGCGGATAAAGTTGCCGCTGATCCTGACGCCCTCCCGCACGGTGTAAAAGGATTTGGGATCGATGCGGTGGAGGGCCTCCCGCAGATCGCCGATCTCATATTTGGAGAGGCAGGCATACAGCACATGGACCTCCTCGCCGGTGTAGGCGCCGCAGCCCTCCCAGGCGGTGACGCCGCGGCTGAGGCGCTGGGTGATATACCGGGTGATCTCCCCGGCGTGGTCCTTGGTGAAAATCAGAATTTCCGCGTTGATGCTCTGCTGATACGCCCGATCCAGCACCACGGAGCTGAAGACGGTGAATATGGTGGAGTAGATCATGGCGGGAACGCTGAGGAGCAGGCCGCACAGGGCGTAGAGCACGGCGTTGAAGATCAGGCTGAACCGGCCGACGGTGAGGGAGCTGCCCCGCTTGGCCAGCCACAGGCCCAGGAGATCCAGCCCGCCGCTGCTGCTGCCGGCGGTGAGGATGGTGCCGATGCCAAGGCCGGTCAGGGCGCCGCCCAGCAGGCAGTTGGCCAGGGTGTCCTCGATCAGCGGAACGGAGAGCACGGGAATAGCGGAGAGAAAGAGGGTGCAGGCGGTGGTGCAGATCAGGGCGTTTCGAAAAAATGCCCGCCCCATGAAACGAAATGCCAGGAGAAAAACGGGGACGTTCAGGGCATAATAGAGGATGCCGGAGAAATCATAGCCCCCGGTGACGCCGGCCCAGCGGTAGAGCAGGGTGCGGACCAGCTGCGCCGCCCCCAAAAGGCCGCCGGTATAGAGCCTGGCGGGGACGGCAAAGAAGTTGACGCCCACGGCGTAGACCAGCGCGCCGGCAATGGCCATCAGCAGCCTGCCCCGGCCGCTGCGGATGGTGGAGGAAAACATGGTGGCACCTTCCTTTTGAAATAAAAATTGAGCATAAAGGAAGTTTATCAAACTAAAAAGAATATTTCAAGCACTTTTTTAGTCGATTTCTGCCGCGGGCAATGGTTCTTGAAACCGTGGACTTGTTGACGTGGAGAAGGCGGGCGATTTTTGTCATGCTTTTCCCCTCGTCATAGTACATGCGGATCATCTGCCGCTGCCTGGCGGTGAGCTCTGCCTCCCGGGCCAGCCGGAGGTTCCGGCGCAGCCGGGCCAGCTGCTCGCTGTTGTCCTCGGCATTTTCTCTCTGCCAGGCGGCCATGTCGCCGATAAATTCATTGTTGCGGTAGGTGAGGGGCGGGGCGGGCCTAGTGCTTGCCATGGGACTGCCTCCTTCCGTCGTAATAGTGCTCCAGATACGCGGCGGTCTCCCTGCACTCCCGGTAGAGGGGGGTGAGGTCGGCGATGCGCCGCTTGAGGATCTGGGCCTGGGAGGGGTCCTCGCTCTGCCGCATTTCCAGCCGCAGCATGCGCATCCGCTCCCGCAGAAGGACGGCGCTGGAGCGGTAGACGGCGGATAATTCCAATATCGTCATAAGTGCTCCTCCTTTCTGCCGCAGATGCGGTGGTGGGGCGCAAAGGCGAGCCGCGCAAAGGCGCCCAGGCACTCCCCGCAGATCAGCAGCTGATTGATTTGCCAGGCATCGTCGCCCGGATAGAGCTCTCCCCCGCACAGGGAGCAGAGGCCCACAGCAGGCGTCTGCTGCGGGTCGCTCAGGGGATGAAACAAGGGATGCAAAAGAAAACCTCCTAAAACATAAAATTTCTGGAAAATAATCGTTGACTTTTTCAAAGGAATCTGGTATTATAACTTCCGTTGCTGATGTGCTGGTATAGCTCAGTTGGTAGAGCAGCTGATTTGTAATCAGCAGGTCGGGGGTTCGAGTCCGTCTACCAGCTCCACCCCATTTTTTGCAGCGACAATTGCATATGGGAGCGTTCCCGAGTGGCCAAAGGGGGCAGACTGTAAATCTGTTGTCGACGACTTCGGTGGTTCGAATCCACCCGCTCC
>CAJFPI010000105.1 GCA_904398675.1 uncultured Oscillospiraceae bacterium | reverse complement strand
GGAGAAGGAGCGGGTGATGGGGGCGTTTGCCGCCGGGGAATTTGACATCCTGGTGTCCACCACGGTGGTGGAGGTGGGGATGGACGTTCCCAACGCCTCGGTGATGGTGATGGAGAACGCGGAGCGGTTCGGCCTCAGCCAGCTCCACCAGCTCCGGGGCCGGGTGGGCCGGGGCCGGCACCGGTCCTACTGCATCCTGATCTCCGACCACACTGGTGAGGAGAGCCGCCGGCGGCTGCAGGTGATGACAAGGACCAACAACGGCTTTGAGATCGCCGAGGAGGACCTGCGCCTCCGGGGGCCGGGGGACTTTTTCGGCCGCAGGCAGCACGGCCTGCCGGCGCTGAAGCTGGCGGACCTCACCTGTGACGCGAGGCTGATGGAGGAGGCGCGGCAGGCCGCGGAGGCGGTGCTGGCGGAGGACCCGGCGCTGGAGCGGCCGGAGCACCGGGAGATGGCCCGGCGGATCCGCCAGCTGCTGGAGGAGAGCAGCGGCGCCATGAACTGAGAGAAAAGCGGGGAGGGGAGGAGACGGCAGAGCCGCCTCCTCCCCTGTATTTTCCCCCGCGGAGCTGCCGCTAGGGCGCCGCCTGCCTCTGGACAAGGTCCCGCAGCAGCGAGACATTCCCCGCCAGGCGGGGGTTCCCCGGCTCCAGCAGGAGGGCCCTCTCCGCCTCCTCCAGGGCCAGGGGGAGGCGGCCGGTGTGATAGTAGGCGATGGCGCGCAGGTCGTGGGGCAGGCTCCCCCAGGCGGCGGCCTCGCAGATATAGGTTCGGGGACGCTCCCGGATATCCAGGGCGCAGCCGGTGAAGTATAGCACGCCCTCCCACGCCTCCTGTTTATAGAGCAGCATGCTCAGGTCCATATAGGGCTCCCGCAGATGGGGTGCCTGGGCGATGGCCTGGAGATACCAGCTCCGGGCGGCGGCCGTGTTCCCCTTCTCTGCAAAGGCCCTGGCGATATAGCGCATGGACGCCGCCCGCTCGTCTGCCCAGACGGCGGAGGGCAGGGCCAGGTGGCGCTTGAGGGTGCGGATGCAGTCGTCCCAGCGGCCGTGGTACAGATACTCCCGGCCCAGGTAGTGGAGGTTTCGGTCATCCTCCGGATCCTCCTCCACCGACAGCTCCAGCAGGGGCAGATACTGTCCCCGGGACTTGCTGTCGTCCGGATGGTGGTCCAGCTGCACCCCCTCCGCCGTGACCCGGGGGCCGGGACGGCCCGGCCCCGCCCACTGCAGCACCTCGTGAACCGGGTGGGCCCAGCGCCAGCCGTGCCGGGAATGGATCTTCTCCTGCCAGAATACCACGCCCTCGCTGCCGTCGGGATGGAAAGACCAGGTGTAGCGGTAGGCGGCCTGGCTGGCCCCGGGGACCCAGGCCGCCTCCAGGGCCGCCCGCCAGCCGGGATGGAACACCTCGTCCAGGTCCGTGCACACGCAGATATCCGCGTCCTCGGCCACCAGCTCCAGGGAGCGGTTGCGGGCGGCGTCAAACCGCCAGGGGCGGATCTCCTCCACCGTCACCGCCGCCCCCCTGGCCCGGAGGACCTCCGCTGTGGCGTCGGTGGAGCCGGTGTCCAGCACCACCACCTGGTCGGCCTCTGACATGGAGTCCATCCAACGGTCTGCAAACTGCACCTCATTTTTTGCAATGGCATAGACAACAATCTTCATGGCGGTATCCTCATTAAGGCCGTCGGCCCGGCATCTGCCGGAAGGGAACGTGTATATTGCGCCCCCTCCGACTGCGCCTGCCGTTCAGGACTGGCTGGGAATATTTCCCAGGCGGCAGACAGTCATGCCGATGGAGCTGTAGAGGAAACTGCCGCCGGAGGGCATGATCTGCAGCGTGGACGGGGCGGAAGAGACTGTCACCGGCACGGAGAGGGCCAGGTTTGCCGTGTCGGAGGAGGTGTGGAAGTTATGGAGCGCCGTGCCGCCCGGCACAGCTGCCCCATTTTGCTGGAGAGTCAGCGTAACGTTCAGCGGGAAGGTGACGCCGGAGGCGGGGGACATGGCGCCGTGGAAGGACACGGCATACACGCCCGGGGTGTTGATCGTAAAGGCAGCGCTGCCGGCGGTGTGGGAGATGTCGCTGCCGTAGGATGTGCCGTTTTGGTCAAAGAGCAGCGCGGTCCCGGATGTGCCGGGCTGGGGCGGCGTGGAATAGGAAGAGAGCAGGGAGAGCGGCGGTGCAGAGCCTGTGTCGCCCCTGGGAATGGTGAAATTCAGGACCGCATCCTGGTCGGTGCCGGAGTTGGTAACGGCGGCCTCCGTACCCGGTTCGCCGGTGGTCACAGTACCCACCCGCACAGCGGCGGCGGCGCCGTCCTCACCCGACGGTCCGGTGGGACCAGTGGGCCCGGTGGGGCCGGTAGGTCCAGTCGCACCCGCCGCGCCGGTGGCTCCTGTAGGCCCCGTGGGACCGGTAGGTCCAGTTGCTCCCGCCGCGCCGGTGGCTCCTGTAGGGCCAGTAGGCCCGGTAGGTCCAGTCGCACCCGCCGCGCCGGTGGCTCCTGTAGGGCCAGTAGGGCCGGTAGGTCCAGTTGCTCCCGCCGCGCCGGTGGCTCCTGTAGGGCCAGTAGGCCCGGTAGGTCCAGTTGATCCCGCCGCGCCGGTGGCTCCTGTAGGGCCGGTGGGGCCGGTAGGCCCAGTTGCTCCCGCCGCGCCGGTGGCTCCGGTGGGTCCGGTGGGGCCGGTAGGCCCTGTCACTCCCGCAGGTCCGGCAGCGCCGGCGGGTCCCTGGGGACCTCTGGCGCCGGGCAGGCCCCTGGGTCCCATAGGGCCAGGGCAGCAGACCACCCTGCAGGGATCGCAGGGGTTGCAGGACCCGCAGGGGTCGCAGGGATTGGAACAATGCTGTATCATAGGGAAATCCTCCCTTTAAAATGTTGGATAGCGGGACGCTGTGCGTCCGAAGCATCCTATGCCGCAGCGGCGGGGGAGGTGATGACCGCCGCATGTTGCGGGACAAAAAAGGCGTCTCCGCTGCGTGCAGCGAAGACGCCGGACCAGAGGGCCTATTTTTTCAAAATCCGTTTCAATGCGGCAGCATCCAGAAGGTTCACCGTGACAAACTGTCCCTTATAAAAGACAGCCCAGTTGTTGAAGACGCAGGGCAGCGCCTTGGCCTTTTCCAGCGTGTCCACCTCCACGAAGGAGACGGGGACGCCCTGCTCCCCGCAGTGCTGCCGGACGGCCCGAACGCTCTGGTAACTATAGGGGCATTGGCAGTCATAGTAAACGGTCAGCTCCTGGCGCTCAATGGACGGCGTTTTGACCTGGGGAGAAAACCGGGGCGCCGTCCCATCAAAGGACACTGCCAGCAGCTCGTATCCGTCC
Organism: uncultured Oscillospiraceae bacterium; assembly: GCA_904398675.1. GTDB lineage: Bacteria > Bacillota > Clostridia > Oscillospirales > Oscillospiraceae > CAJFPI01. The sequence goes on along the minus strand of CAJFPI010000105.1, from coordinate 6,645 downwards.
TCCGTCCGGTCCACGGCCTGAAAGCCAAATTTTTTGGCAAAGGACTGATCGGACAGCCACGCCTTTTGTTTCTCCGCCCCCAGCATGCAGACGCCGGACCGGCCCTTCTCCCTGGCGTCGGCCAGGCAGTATTCCATCAGCGCCCTGCCGTGGCCCCTGCCCTTCGCCTCACCTGTGACCCACAGGCAGTAGAGATAGAGGTAATTTTCCCCTAGGATGGGGACCCAGGCCGTCTCCAGGGGGGCATATTCGATAAAAGCCGTGGCCCGCGGGTCCTCCAGCTTGCGAAAGACGTGGCCCTCCCCCAGCCGTTCCGCCAGCCACCGCCGCTTGGCCTCCACGCCCGGGTGGGACTTTTTGCTGCGGATGATGCAGCACAGGTGCTCCTGGGCTAGATTGTCTGCTGTGAGATTGAGATAGGCTGCCTCCATGATCTGCCTCCTTGACGCCGGACAGCGCCGGGTGATGGGAAAATTGTACCACAGCGCGCCGAAACAGTCAAACAAATGTTCTCCGGCAAATGGGGCCGATTTGGGAAAAGGGGGGTTTACAAATCGGGCGGGGTGTGCTATACTAACCCCGATTTGTGACATAGGAGCTGCAGATATGGGCCGTACCCTTCTGACAAGCGTATATTTCTTCTTTTTCAGCTTTACCTATTTCTTTATGGGTAAGGCTTATTTGGGTTTCACCGAAAAGGGAAGAGACGCTTGTCAGGCTGCCTGAGCTGCAGCGATATCCCTTTTGATTGGACTTCACGGTGGAATCCCACTGTGGAGTCTTTTTTGTTGGAATCGGCACGGATTTGAATAAAAGGAGTTTTGGAGCCATGGTTGTTATTTTAAAGAAAAATCCCAATGAAAAACAGCTGGAGAATCTGAAAAACTGGCTTAGGAGCCTGGGGCTGGAGCTGCACATCAGCTCCGGCGCCAACCAGACGGTGCTGGGCCTGGTGGGGGACACCTCTGTGGTGGACATCGACCTCATCAAGGCCCTGGACATCGTGGAGGAGGTCAAGCGCATCCAGGAGCCCTTCAAGAACGCCAACCGGAAATTCCATCCCCGGGACACGGTGATTGAGGTGGGGGAGATGAAACTGGGCGGCGGCAACTTCCAGTTCATCGCCGGACCCTGCTCCGTGGAGACGGAGGAGCAGATCTGCTATGTGGCCCAGGCGGTGAAGGACGCGGGGGCGGGCATCCTCCGGGGCGGCGCCTTCAAGCCCCGCACCTCCCCCTACTCCTTCCAGGGCCTGGGGGCGGAGGGCATCCGCCTGCTGCTGGAGGCCAAGGCCAAGACGGGCCTGCCCATCATCACGGAGATCATGGACCTGCACCAGTTGGAGTATTTTGACGATGTGGACATCATCCAGGTGGGGGCCCGTAACATGCAGAACTTTGAGCTATTGAAGGAATTGGGCAAGACTGATAAACCGATCCTGCTCAAACGCGGCCTTTCCTCTACCATTGAGGAACTGCTCATGAGCGCCGAATACATCATGGCGGGCGGCAACGAAAAGGTAATCCTGTGTGAGCGCGGAATCCGGACTTACGAAACCTTTACCCGCAATACGTTGGATATTTCCGCCGTGCCGATCCTCAAAAAACTTTCCCACCTGCCGGTTATTGTGGATCCCAGCCACGCTTCCGGCATTTCCTGGCTGGTGGAACCGCTTGCAATGGCGGCGGTAGCCGCAGGGGCGGACGGCTTGATCATCGAGGTGCACAACGATCCGGCGCGCGCCTTATCCGACGGCGCACAGTCCCTGACGCCCGACCAGTTCGATCAGGTAGCCAAGCGCGTTTTTCAGATTGGCAAGGCGTTCGGCCGCAAGGTGGATTAAGATGACCGTAGCAATTGTCGGGCTAGGGCTGATCGGCGGTTCCCTGGCCAAGGCGTTTTCGGAGCGTACCGCCTACCAGGTGATTGGATTTGACCGTAACCCGGAGGTCACGCAGGCGGCGCTCACGAGCGGGGCTATCCAAAAAGTGGGGGAACCGGCCGATCTGTCCCAGGCTGATCTCATTTATCTATGCGTCTACCCACATGCCGCCGTGCAGTTTGTAAAGGAGCAGCACCCCTTTTTTAAAAAAGAGGTAGTCGTGACCGATACATCGGGTATTAAGACGGAGATCTGTGAGGAGCTTTCTTCCCTGGCACGCACACATGGGTTTGTGTTTGCAGGTAGCCACCCCATGGCCGGCAAGGAGCAGAGCGGGTTTTGGGCGTCGGAGGCGGGCCTGTTCGACGGAGCCAGCTATCTTCTGGTGCCCTGTGGAGCGCCGGAAGGGGCGCTGGCCCTGCTTTCGGAAACCGCCCTGCAATTGGGATTTGGCGGCGTAAAACGGACGACACCGGAAGAGCATGACCGGATGATTGCGTTTACCAGCCAGCTTCCCCACGCGCTCGCCTGCGCGTATGTATTAAGCCCACAATGCCCCCGCCACAAGGGCTTTTCCGCCGGGAGCTATCGGGATGTGTCCAGGGTGGCGCGCATCAATGAGGAATTGTGGTCGGAATTGTTTCTGGAAAACCGGGAACCTTTGACGGCGGAAATGGATGAATTGATCCGCCATTTGGAGGGCATCCGGGCGGCCATCCAAAACAACGACAGAGACGCGCTGCGGGACATCCTGCGATGCGGCAGACAGATTAAGGAGGCGCTTGACGAATGAAAGAGCTAACCGTCCATACCGGTCGCAGCTACCGGATAAAAATAGAACGGGGCCTAATAAACCAGGCGGGCCCGCTTATCCGCTCCGTCAGCAAGGCTGCGCGTGCGGCGGTCGTAACCGATTCAAACGTTGCTCCCCTCTATGCAGAACGGCTGCGGGTTTCCCTGGAAGCGGAAGGTTTTACCGTTTCGCTTTTTGTATTTGAAGCGGGGGAAGGGAGCAAACGCCTTTCCACCGTCGCCAGGATGTACGACCATTTTGTGGAGCATTCTCTTTCCCGCACCGACCTGGTAGTGGCGTTGGGGGGCGGCGTGACGGGAGACATGGCGGGCTTTGCCGCCGCCACGTATCTGCGGGGCATTGATTTTGTCCAGATCCCCACCTCCCTGCTGGCACAGGTGGATTCCTCAGTGGGAGGCAAGACCGGGGTGGACGTGGACGCCGGCAAAAACCTGGTCGGTGCTTTCTGGCAGCCGATTCTGGTTCTCATTGACCCGGATACCCTGAGTACGCTGCCCAAACGCTATTTTGCCGACGGCATGGCAGAGGTAATCAAATACGGCTGCATCAAAAGCGCTTCTTTGTTCGAGAAAGTCGCTTCAGGGAAAGCCGCGCAGCAGATCGAACAGGTTATCTACGAATGTGTGGACATCAAGCGCCGCGTAGTGGAAAACGACGAACGGGACACCGGCGAACGGATGCTGTTGAATTTTGGTCATACCTTGGGCCACGCTCTGGAGAAGCGCTACCAATATCAAACCCTTTCCCATGGCGAGGCTGTGGGGATCGGCATGGTGCTGATGAGCACAGCCGGCGAACGACGGGGGCTCACAAAACCCGGCTGTGCCTTGCGCATTGAGCAGGCGCTTCAGGCGTATGGCCTTCCGGTAAGCGATCCCACTTCTTTAAAGGAGCTGGCCGCCAATGCGGGTGCGGATAAAAAAAGTGCGGGTCATGTCATCCGCTTGATTTTACTGAAGGAAATTGGGGAAAGCTACCTGCATACCATCCCAAGGGATGGGCTTTCCGATTTTTTGGCGGGGGGAATACAAGCATGAGCTCGGTTTATTTACACCCTTCCCACCTGCATGGGACTGTACAGGCGCCGCCCTCTAAAAGCGCGGCGCATCGGGCGATCCTTTGCGCAGCGCTTTCCCACGGTACTTCGGTGCTCCACAACGTCGCGCCGTCGGAGGATATTCTTGCTACCTGCCGGGCGGTGCATGCCCTGGGGGTGGAGACGGATTTTTCCGGGAGCGATTTGCTGCTGGATGCGGGAGGCCTGTTTTGTTCCCCCTATGTGGAGCTGGACTGCGGGGAATCCGGTTCCACCCTCCGCTTTTTGATTCCCATTGTGGCAGCGGGCGGAATTTCCGCCCGATTTACCGGAAAGGGCCGGTTGCCGCAGCGTCCAATCGGGATTTATTTGGACTGCTTGCCGAAGGTGGGCGTTTACTGCCAGACTCAGGGGGGGCTTCCGCTTTCCATTAACGGTAAGCTGAGGCCGGGCATATTTTCCCTGCCGGGCGATGTCAGCTCTCAGTTTGTTACCGGTTTCCTGTTTGCTTTGCCGCTCTTGGACGGGGACAGCGATATCCGATTGACCACTCCTTTGCAATCCGCGGGGTATGTGGATATGACCATTGACATTATGCGGGAATTTGGGGTGGGTATCGAAAAAACGGAACAGGGTTGGCACATTCCTGGTGGCCAAAACTACCGCAGCCGCTCGTTTACGGTGGAAGGGGATTGGTCGCAAGCCGCTTTCTTCCTGGCGGCGGGCGCCCTGGGCAATAAGCCGGTTTGCATTAAGGGGTTGCGTATCCCTTCCACACAGGGGGACAGTGCGGCCGCAGAGATTTTTGCCCGCTTCGGCGCGAAGATTGAGCAAGGAGATGGGGAGGTTACCGTTTATCCGTCCGTTCTGCATGGGATTGAGATTGATGCAAGCCAGGTTCCCGACCTGGTGCCGATTTTAGCGGTAACAGGCGCGCTTGCACAGGGGGAAACCCGCATTACCGGCGCGGCCCGCTTGCGTATCAAGGAAAGCGACCGCCTTACGGCTATGGCAGACGGGATCAACCGGTTGGGCGGAAAGGTAACGGAACTGCCCGACGGCCTGGTGATCAAGGGCGTTCCTTCCTTTACCGGGGGTTCTGCCAAAGGATGCAACGATCATCGGGTGGTCATGGCGCTCTCGGTGGGGGCGCTGAAGGCCTCCGGACCGGTGGAGATTACCGATGCACACAGCATCTGTAAATCCTATCCAACCTTTTTTGAAGATTACAACGCGCTGGGAGGTCATGCCAATGTCATCCACATGGGGTGAACGTGTAAAGATTTCGATTTTTGGGGAAAGCCACGGAGAGGGCTTAGGCGTCGTGATCGACGGGCTTCCGGCCGGGGAAGCCGTCGATATGCAGGAGGTTTTGCTCCAAATGGGAAGGCGTGCGCCCGGCCATGACAAAACCGCTACGCCGCGCAAAGAATCCGATACCCCGGAAATCCTTTCCGGCCTGCTGCAAGATACCACCACCGGGGCGCCGTTGTGCGCGGTCATCCGCAATCACAATACCCGCTCCGGGGATTACGGAAATTTGGTGGTGCGCCCCCGTCCGGGGCATTCCGATTATACCGCCGCCGTCCGCTACCATAGGCACAACGACATCCGTGGCGGCGGGCATTTTTCCGGCCGGATTACGGCCGGGATCGTCTTTGCGGGCGCGGTATGCCGCCAGATTCTATTAAGGCGCGGCGTGGAAATTGGGGCGCATATTTACGCCATTGCCGGTATCCACGATACGCCGTTTGACGGGGTGTCGGTCCCGCAGGAATTGCTCCGCCGGCTGAACCGGTCTAGGTTTGCCCTGATTGATTCGCAACAGGAGGCGCCCATGCGTGCGGCGGTGGAAGAGGCGCGCATGTCGCTCGACAGCGTTGGCGGCATTGTGGAGTGCGCCGTTACCGGCCTACCGGCCGGGCTGGGTTCGCCCATGTTCGGAGGGGTCGAAAACGTGCTTTCCTCCCTCTTGTTTGGGATCCCCGCCGTAAAAGGCGTGGAATTTGGGGCCGGGTTCGGCGCTGCTTCCATGCGGGGCAGCCGGCACAACGACCCTTTTTACTACGATGCAACGGGAGCGGTGCGCACCCGTACCAACCACGCGGGCGGCATTTTGGGCGGCATCACAACGGGGATGCCCCTCATTGTACGTACCGCCGTCAAGCCGACCGCTTCCATTTCCCAGCCGCAACATACTGTGGATCTGGAAACCGGTCAGGACGCGATCCTGGAGGTAAGGGGCCGGCACGATCCTTGTATTGTGCCGCGTGCGGTCCCTGTGGTGGAGGCCGCAACTGCGCTCGGCGTATTGAATCTGATGATGGAGGGGAACCAATTATGACGCTAGACGAAGTACGCAGGGAAATTGACGCCGTTGATAACCAATTGATCAGCCTTTTGGTACGCCGGATGTCCTATTCCGAGGAGGTGGCCGCCATCAAGCAGCGGGAACATCTGCCTGTGCTCAATACTGCCCGGGAGGAAGAGATCCTCCGGCAGGTAGGGGAGAAGGGCGGCAGGTTCGGGGGGGCTTTGCAGACGGTATATTCCAACATAATGTCCGTCAGCCGTGCACTCCAGCACGAACAGCTCCACTCCGGGGAAACACTTCGCGCTGTCATTTTAAACGCTTCCCGAAAAGCCCCCGCCCAGCCTTGCCGGGTAGTCTGCCAGGGGGTGGAAGGCGCCTACTCCAGCCGGGCGGCACGCCGGGTATTCCCAGGCTGTACCCCGGTATTCACTACCCATTTTGAGGATGTTTTCCGGTCGATTGAAAATAACAGCGCAGACTTCGGCATATTGCCTGTTGAGAATTCTTCGGCTGGGTCGGTCAGCGACGTATACGACCTGCTGCTGAAGTATCGCTTTTCCATAGTAGGCGGTGTGGATGTTAAAATCAGCCATTGCCTG